>JBAUTC010000277.1:0-5638 GCA_049582025.1 Thiomonas sp. | reverse complement strand
AAACGCAGGCCGACCAGCCAGGCTTCCCCGAGCAGATAGGCCAGCGGTTGGCGTGTGGCAATGCGCTGCGCCGTGATGCTGCGTATCTTTTGGAGTTGCTCCGCGGTCAGGGACTGATTGGCATAGGCGTCGAACTGTTCGGCCTCGGTCGCTGGCACGCCCGCCGCGTGCAGCACCATCCATGCCGCTTCCTCCTCGGCGCTGGCGCAGCCATGGCCGAAGTCGAGTTGGGCCGCCGCCAGTGCCTGCGCAGCCTCGGCCCAGGCACCGCCGAAGGTGATTGCTGGAGACGTCTGATTCAGCCGGTTTGTGGATGTCGTCATGCCACCAGAACCTCAAGGGTGCGGCGGTAGATGTTCTTCAGCGGGTCGATGGCATCCACCTCCACCCATTCGTCAATTTTGTGGATGCTGGCGTTGACCGGGCCGAACTCCACGACCTGCGGACAGATCTTGGCGATGAAGCGGCCATCGGACGTGCCGCCCGTGGTGGAGAGTTCGGCCTGCACGCCGGTCTCGGCGCGAATGGCAGACTGCAACGCCTCGGACAGGACGCCGGGCGTGGTGAGGAAAGGCTCACCTCCAAGCGTCCAGTCGATGGAGTAATCCAGCGCATGATGATCGAGCACCGCATGGACGCGCTGCGTGAGTTGCGCGGGCGTGGATTCTGTGGAAAAGCGGAAATTGAAATCCACCACCAGATCGCCCGGAATCACATTGGTTGCACCAGTACCGGCGTGGATGTTGGACATCTGCCACGCGGTGGGCGGGAAGTGGGCGTTGCCTGCGTCCCAGGTGACAGCTGCAAGCTCGGCGAGTGCCGGCGCAGCGAGATGAATCGGGTTCTGCGCCAGGTGGGGATAGGCGATATGGCCCTGTACCCCACGGACCGTCAACCGTCCGGAGAGTGAGCCACGCCGTCCATTCTTGATGACGTCGCCCAACGTCGCAGTGGAGGTCGGTTCGCCGACTATGCACCAGTCGAGCCGCTGCCCGCGGGCGGCCAGCATGTCGCAAACTTTAACGGTGCCATCCCGTGCCGGGCCTTCCTCGTCGCTGGTCAGCAGAAACGCAATTGCTCCCTTCGGCTGCGGGTGCCCTGCGAGAAATTCCTCCACCGCCACCACCATCGCGGCCAGCGAGGTTTTCATGTCGGCAGCCCCGCGCCCGTAGAGTCTGCCGTCGCGCACTGTTGGCACAAACGGGTTGCTCTGCCACTGGTCGAGCGGGCCGGTGGGCACGACGTCGGTATGCCCGGCAAACATCAGCACCGGCGCATTCCCCTCCGCTCCCGGGCGCAGCGCCCAAAGGTTGATCACGCGAAAATCTGCCGGGCCGCTTTCCACCGTCTCGCAAACAAAACCCAAGGCTGCCAAACGGGCGGACAACACCTGCTGGCAGCCTTCATCTTTGGGAGTGACGGAATGGCGGGAAATGAGGTCCTGGACCAGGGTTTGCGTGGGAGACATGCGGGAATGGAAAGCGTTTCAGCGCGGGGAATCGAGATCGAGCGTGATTTCGGTGAAGGAGGGCGTATCGTCTTCGATCGCCTCAACCGGGGCGGACTGTTTGCGCAAGGTCGAATCGTTCTCCAGGCGCCAGAGCAGGTTGGTGGGGGAGTCGGCGTAGGCCAGCGCCTCTTCGCGGCTCACCACGCCATCGATCACCATGGCAGCCAGCGCCTGCTCAAAGGTCTGCGAGCCTTCGGCCATGGATTTTTCCATCGCCTCCTTGACACCCGCAAAATCGCCCTTCTCGATCAACTCCCGGACCAGTTGGGTGTTGAGCATGATTTCGACAGCCGGCGTCAGCCCCCCCGCGCTCGCACGCAGCAGGCGCTGCGAGACGATCCCGCGCAGACCGGACGACATGTCGTTGAACAGCGCCGCACGCTGATCCATGGGATAGAAACCGACGATCCGGTTCAGCGCCTGGTAGCTGTTGTTGGCGTGCAGCGTGGCCAGGCAGAGGTGGCCGGACAAGGCATATTGCAGCGCCGCACTCATGGTGAGCTGGTCGCGAATCTCGCCGATCATGATGCAGTCCGGCGCCTGACGCAAGGCGTTCTTCAGACCAACGGCCAGCGATTCGGTATCGATGCCGACCTCCCGCTGGTTGACAATCGACTTGCGATTGGTGAACAGATACTCGATCGGTTCCTCCAGGGTGAGGATGTGGCCGGTCTTGTTGGCATTGCGATAGTCGATCATCGACGCCAGGGTGGTGCTCTTGCCCGCGCCAGTCGAACCGACCATCAGCAGCAGTCCGTGCTTTTCCATCACCAGATCGGCCAGCACACCGGGCAGGTTCAGCGATTCCAGTGGCGGAATCTCTCCAGGGATGTAGCGCACCACCAAAGCCACGCTGCCACGCTGACGAAACGCGCTGATCCGAAAACTGCCCAGGCCCGGACGCGGCAGGCCCATGTTGAGCTCGCCGGTGCGCGTGACTTCCGCCGCCCGCTCGTGCCCCACCGCCTCGGCCAGCAGGCGGAACGGCTCCTCTGGGGTCAGCACCTGCCGGTTGACCGCCACCGCATGGCCGTTGATGCGGATGAGAATTGGGGCATGCGGGCTGATGTAGATATCGGACGCCTTTTTCTCCGCCATCAGTTTGAACAAGCGATCCATTGCCGACATACATCCCCCTTTGCGTTTGAAGTTACGTTCGCTGTACGTTCTCTGCGTCTAGCGCGCTCAGGTGCGCAACAGTTCGTTGATGCTGGTCTTGGACCGTGTCTGTGCATCCACCCGTTTGACGATCACTGCGCAATACAGGCTGTACTTGCCGTCGCTGCTGGGCAGATTGCCGCTGACCACGACCGAGCCCTCGGGAATGAGGCCGTAGCTCACTTCGCCGGTGGCGCGGTCATAGATCTTGGTCGATTTGCCGATGTACACACCCATGGAAATGACGCAGTTGTCTTCGACGATCACGCCTTCCACCACCTCTGAACGCGCACCGATGAAGCAGTTGTCGCCAATGATGGTGGGGTTCGCCTGGATGGGTTCGAGCACACCGCCGATACCGACGCCGCCCGAGAGGTGCACGTTCTTGCCGATCTGCGCACAAGAGCCCACGGTGGCCCAGGTATCGACCATCGTGCCCTCGTCCACATAAGCCCCTATGTTCACGTACGACGGCATCAGCACCACATTGGGCGCGATGTAAGAGCCATGCCGCGCCACGGCCGGCGGTACCACGCGCACCCCGGTGGCGCGCATCTGCGCCTCATCGAGGTTGTGGAACTTGGTCTGCACCTTGTCGAAAAAGTGAAGATCACCGGCTTGCATTGGCACATTGTCCTGGAGGCGAAAGCTCAGCAGCACGGCTTTTTTCAGCCACTGGTGTGTCACCCAGGCGCCATCCACACGCTCGGCCACGCGCAACTTCCCCACGTTGAGCTGGTCGATGACATGATTGACCGCCTCACGCAGTTCCGCCGGGGCATTGGCCGGGTTGTAGCTGGCACGGTTGTCCCAGGCCTGGTCGATGAGTGTCTGCAGTTGTTGCGTCATAGTGAGGCTCGTTGTGAGTGGGTGAATTCGGAACAATAAGCGGCAACCCGGCGCGCCGCCTCGATGCACTCGGCCACCGGGGCGACCAACGCCATGCGGATGCGCCCGCTGCCCGGGTTGATACCGCCCTGCTCGCGCGCCAGGTAGCTGCCGGGCAAGACAGTGACATTGTATTTTTCAAGCAGGCCGCGGGCGAACGTTGCATCGTCGACCGGCGTTGCAGCCCATAGGTAGAAACCCGCATCCGGCAGTTGCACGTCCATCATCGGTTGCAGGATAGGCAGCACGGCGGCGAACTTCTCCCGGTACAGCGCACGGTTGTGCTCCACATGCGCTTCGTCGCTCCAGGCCACGGCACTGGCGGCCTGCACGGCCGGATTCATTGCGCCACCATGGTAGGTGCGGTAACGGGTGAAGGCGGCGATCAGCGCCGCATCGCCCGCGACAAAACCCGAGCGCAACCCGGGCACGTTCGAGCGTTTGGACAGGGAAGTGAACAACAGCAGATTGCGAAAGTCCGTCCGCCCCAGCTGCCACGCCGCCTCCAGACCGCCGAGTGGCGGCTGGTCGCCAAACCAGATTTCCGAATAGCACTCGTCGCTGGCAATGACAAAACCATGGCGGTCGGACAGGTCAAACAACAGCTTCCACTCCGCCAGCGGCATCACCGCGCCGGTGGGATTGCCCGGCGAACAGACATAGAGCAACTGCGTCCGCTGCCAGACTGCTTCAGGAACGGCGGCCCAGTCCACCGCGAAATTGCGCCGTGCATCCACTGCGGCGAAATACGGCTGCGCGCCAGCCAGCAAGGCTGCGCCTTCATAGATTTGATAGAACGGGTTCGGGCAGACCACGGCGGCCCCGTCCCGGCTCGCGTCCACGACCGTCTGTGCAATGGCGAACAAGGCCTCACGCGAGCCATTGACGGGCAGCACCTGGTTGTGTGCATCCAAGGCGACGCCATAGCGGCGATGCGCCCACTGCGCGCAAGCCTGACGCAACTCAATCGTCCCTCCCGTGCTGGGGTAAACCGCCAGACCATCCAGGTTCGCCGCCAACGCGTCCCGAATGAACTGCGGCGTCGGGTGTTTCGGCTCGCCGATGCCCAGACTGATCGCCGGCCACTGCGCAGGCAGGGTGACGCCCTGATTCAGCACGCGCAATTTTTCGAAGGGATAGGTCTGAAGCAGATCGAGGCGGGGGTTCACGTGGAGGTCGCAGGGGAGAAGACAGACGAGTCGTGCATTCTACGAAGGCCCGCCCGAAGCGCATCGCGCTGCCGCGCCTGAAAAAACTGCGTCCAGAACACCCTGGCTGTCATCACAGCGCACATCTGCCCGTTGTCTGGAGGAAGCCATCTGTTTTCCGCCCTGAATCTTCGCGCCCGAACTGGCCCACTATGCTATGGATCATGTTTACGCCCTCCCCTCCGCGTTTGTGAGCGATACCGCAGTTCACGTGTCCAGCACGCTGAATCGTTTTTGCGCAGACGTCCGCGTGCGCGCCACACGCATCGCAGTCATCGAACTGCGTGATGCTGCAATGGCCGCCGACGTGGTACAGGACAGCCTGCTCAAGCTTGTGAGCAATTACCAGAATCGTCCGTCGGAAGAATGGGCGCCGCTGTTCTACAGCATTTTGCGCAACCGCATCACCGACATGCACCGCAAGCGCAAGGTGGAGAAGATTTTCGACTTTTTCTTTTCCAGCGAAGACGGCGATGATCAGTCGCCAAGCTGGGAGTCAGTGGCCGATACCGCCTTGGGCCCCGAAGCCGAAGTCGCCAACGGCCAGCTTGCCGGGCGCATCGCAGACGCCGTTTCCGCGCTCAGTCCGCGTCAACGCGAAGCGTTTTTGCTGCGGGAAATGGAGGGACTGTCCATTGTGGACACGGCGACGGCGATGAAAATCAGCGAGGGCAGCGTGAAAACCCACCATATGCGCGCGCTCACCCGTCTCAGGGAATTGCTTGAATCCGATCATCCCGCTAAAGTTTGAACTGCCTGTATCAGGTGACATCATGACCACCCAGACCCATCTCACTCCGGCTCAGATCGACCACTATCGCAGTGGTCTGGCGTCGGCTGTACAGGCCGCGCAGATCGAAACGCATCTCAAGAA
>JBAUTC010000276.1:0-4535 GCA_049582025.1 Thiomonas sp. | reverse complement strand
GTCCTTGGCATCCGCGTCAACAGCTTCACTTCGCCGGTGCGTCAGCGCGCCAGCTGTAGTCGAAGCCGTCTTGAGGCTTTGCCAATGCGCCCCCGGAAATGGCCCGAAACACCTGACTGAATCTCCGACGGCACCGCACGCCCTCAGACTCTCGCCTGGCCACACCCCATTGGGGCTAAGCACGTCGGACAGCTCAGGCAATGCTTGCTGGACCCGTAAATACCCGAGAAGCCTCCCATCGCGACGAACCGGTATCGTCGACAGGAGCACGTAGCCGTCATTCACAAGGAGAATGCGACTGCGCAACGACGGTTGCATCTCCATCGCTATGGCGGAATCGCCAACGCAGCGGCCCATGCTGACATGCTGGCCATCCATGCGATTACTGTATTGCACGCAATCGATGCCATGCTCCAGCCATACTGCTGCGACCTGGGCAAACCGGTCACCGATCCGCGTTTGCTTCTCAAGAGAACTGGAAAAGTCATTCCCGAGACCCTGTGCGCGCCAAAGATACCGGTCAAGGTCGGCGTCAATGTGGTACTGCAGTTGGTCAAGAAACACGGCGATGACCCGCTCTTGGTTGGCCTGCGTTTGACGCTGCATCGTTGCAAGACCCACGATGCCGACGAGCAAGGACACCACACTGAGAACACTTACTGCAAGCAACTCAATTTTTTGCGCGCCGGAAAGCTTGCCTGCTCCAACATGTGCCTGGGACCACCACTGTGCAGCGAGTGTCACCGAGTACAGGGAAAACACGAACGCGGTTGTTGTGGCCATACCCGTCTGGTGGGGCCAAAGGTTCAAGTACTGCAATCCAAGAACGTAGGTGAGAAGGCCGCCGAAGCCGATGGCGCCCAACGCGAGAGTCGACGCGACTCCCACGAGGCGCATGCGCTTGACATGCTGTGAGCCAAGCGCGAAGAGTGATGTCCCAATCAACAAGAACGCCGCACAGGTATAAGGCGAGACCCGGCCAGGCTGCCGATTGCCTGCCTGGACGACGGCATGCAGCGAGGGGAAGTCCAGTCCCAGGTGATGGTTGGAGAGAATCTCCAGTAGTGAGAGCACACCGACGGCTGTGACGCCAATACCGATAGCGCGCGAAGTCGCAGCGCGGACGCTCGGCGTCAGCCAATCCTGGGACAGCAAGGTCACACCAATGACGAAGTTCGTCACTGCGGCCGAGAGCACCATCGGTGGGCCCGCATAGAAGTGCAGCAGGAGGGAGGGCGTCTGGCTGAGCCAAGCCAGCACGGTGCTCGCCGAAACCGCAAGTGCACCTGCGGCAGCAAGGCGACCAATTAGCTGTAAAGCTTGGGAAACGCGCAGAGACGACGGCATGGTGTCCTGATAGAACATCTCAATCCAAGAATACTTCTATGTGTATATAGCGTAGCGACAACTCCCCGGCGTCGCTTCTAATTGAATGCCCTCCTCCACGCGCTTCGCGCACTAAGTCACGGAATCAGCGCAATCGTGTGCACCGCCGCGCTCGAAGACGCGCAATGCGCAGTGCACTGGATGCGTTTGAAGGGGAGAGCTTCCGGATGCGAGACCTGCTGCGCAACGGCGGTCAGGGCGCTCCAATACGATTCAGCGCCAATATTGCAAGAGCGATGAAGGTCGAGGTGGTGGCGCCCCACTCGGAGGTACCTACACCAGCAGGCGTAACGCCAGCGCTCACGCGTATTTGGTAGACAAGTCTGCAGGCGGGCGGGTGCGTCGTCATTACGACGTCGCCGTTGATTGGCGCTCTGATCGAGGGGCAGCTATACGCGCTCTGACATAGTTCCGAGCGATTTCGACAAATGGCCGGGTCTGTTGCCGCCGACAGTGAAATGCGCCAGATCTCGGAGGACTGCCGACGGGTCGCTGAGCCGCGTTCCGCAATGATTGGCAGGGCTCACCGAATTGTCGGTGAGCTGGCTCAGCCTGCGGTCGGCGGCAAGACCCCTCGCGCGCCGACTCACCAGCCTGGCCAAAGCCCGTCAGGCACTTGACCGGGCCGGCATCGAACTGGTCAGCGCCGAGGCTGGCGCTCTGCGCTGACCCGGGCCGCCTGTCCCTGGGCTACGTGGAATGGGCGGCATGGGCCCGAGGGTTCAACCGTTGCTCACTTAGGCTGTGGCGTCACGCGCAGATAGGGCTTGAGTGCCTTCCAACCCGCCGGAAACTTCTGTTTCGCGGCTTCGTCGCTGATGGATGTCGGAATCACCACGTCGTCGCCCGGGTGCCAGTTCGCCGGGGTGGCCACGCCATGCTTGGCGGTCAGTTGCAGCGCATCGAGCAGACGCAGGACTTCGTTGAAGTCGCGGCCGTTGCTCATCGGGTAGGTGAGCATGGCCTTGATTTTCTTGTCAGGGCCGATGAAGAAGACGCTGCGTACAGTCGCGTTGTCTGCTGCGGTGCGGCCATCGGACGCGCCTGTCTCGTCGGCGGGAAGCATGTCGTAGAGCTTGGCCACCTTCAGGTCGGTATCGCCGATGATGGGGTAATTGGGCGCGGTCCCCTGCGTCTCGGCAATGTCCTTGGCCCAGAGACGGTGCTCAGCCACGGGGTCGACCGACAGGCCAATGAGCTTGCAATTGCGGCGGTCGAATTCCGGCTTGAGCCGCGCCACCGTCCCCAACTCGGTCGTGCAAATCGGGGTGAAGTCTTTTGGATGCGAGAACAGCAACGCCCAACTGTCGCCAATCCATTCGTGAAATCGAATCGTGCCCTCGGTGGTGTCGACCGTGAAATCCGGAGCGATGCTTCCAATGCGCAAACCCATGATGTTTCTCCTTCGTGTTACGGCTCTATGCCGTCTGACCGTTAAGAAGCGTCAGGTTAAGCCGGTCTTTGGCGGACGGGAAGAACGGCCTTTTCATACCGATATGCCGACAGGGTCTAAGGCCCGGCACGCTGGTTCCATCGCTCTCTGTGTTTGCGCACTGGAACTTGACACCACCGCTTGCCACACGGCCCCGGGAGATAGGTCAAGCCATTGACGCCGGCATTTGCAGATGCATTGCTCGGACATGCCACATGCAATAGCTCAGCACCTCGCCTTTGAAATGCACAGCCCCGTTCACTTCATTTGGCGAACAGTGAGTCGAGATTGGCAAACGCCTTGAGTTCAATCGCATTCCCGGATGGATCCAAGAAAAACATGGTCGCCTGCTCGCCCGCTTCACCTTTGAAGCGGGTATAGGGCTCAATGACGAACTTCGTACCGATGGATTTCAACTTCTCCGCCATCTCTTGCCACTGATCGATAGGCAGAACCACACCGAAATGCCGAACTGGAACATCATGGCCATCCACCGCACTCAATTGTTTATGGCCGCATTCACTAGGGGCAAGATGGGCAACGATCTGATGACCGAAGAAATTGAAGTCAACCCAGTCCGGACTGCTTCGTCCTTCGGAGCAACCCAGGACCTCGCCATAGAACTTGCGTGCCGCTGAAATGTCGTGCACAGGAAATGCCAAGTGAAATGGCGGCATGACAGATTGAGAAGTGCTCATTTTTGATCCTTGATGGTCGCTTTGGAGGATGGGGAGCCATGCGCTCAGGCACTCGGCGTTGTGTACTTTACGGCGATGATGCGCCGCCAAATGACAGATTTTTGTGTGCCTTGTAACGGACCGATACGGATCTCCTGTCGCCGCACGGCACTGAACGGGCGATGCCTGATCGTCGGCCATTGCCTCGGTTTATCGCCCTACGTTCGGAGGATCGGTTCCGGTGAAAGGCAGGCTTTTGCTCTTCAACTTCGACGCGCGATAAACGACAAAATTCCGCCGCTCATGCGCTCCTGGCGGAGTGCTACTCTGACGCGGCCAGAACAAGCACATCGGAGGGAGAATGCTCGAATCCAGAACGCTCAGCATTGCGATCCGCAGGCCCTGTAGGGACGTGTACGAATGCATCTGGCGGCCAGAGAGTTTCCCAAAGTGGGCATCCGGACTTAGCCAGTCCCCGCTTGAGAAAGTCGGCGAGACGTGGACGGCTGAAGGCCCGGCGGGGGTCGTCAGGATACGGTTCACCGAGCACAATTCCTTCGGCGTGATGGACCATTACGTTGACGTGGGAAGGGGCCCGGAGGTCTACGTTCCTTTGAGAGTCGTTGCCAACGCAGAGGGGACGGAGGTCCTGCTGACCCTCTTCCGACAACCAGGCATGTCCGGGCAACAATTCCTGGCAGACGTGGAGTGGGCAACGCGCGACCTGACTGCGTTAAAGGCTCTGTTGGAGTGAGTGGTCGCAGCCTGAGCGGCCTCCTGGACCGAGTATCGCCGAACTGATTTGCTCCGCGACCGACCGCTACCTGGTGTATTTCCTGCAACGTTTCAGTGCGGAACACGCTGCGCGTTCATAGGCCGCCATGACAATCCCCAGAACTGTCCACGCCCTCCCGAACCACACGGAAGAAACGCACAGCCAATCCAACGAGTAATCCCGCTTGCATTCCGGTTGTTCCTTGTCTAGCGTTGGTAGGGGCGGATCCCGGAAAGATTCCAGTGCGACTTCAATCTCCTGATTC
>JBAUTC010000275.1:0-4090 GCA_049582025.1 Thiomonas sp. | reverse complement strand
CATCGGTTCGGTGCGTTCCTCTGCCGAGCAGTTGCTCTCGGCGTCCACCCAGGTCTCCGCCACCTCGCAGAGCCTGTCGCAGTCGTCCTCCGAGCAGGCCGCATCCGTCGAAGAAACCTCGGCCACCCTGGAGCAGGCCACGGCCTCCATCCGCCAGAACGCCGATAACGCCCGTCTGACCGACTCCATGGCACAACAGGCCGCCGCTCAGGCGCAGCAAGGCGGCACGGCGGTGCAGGGAACGGTCTCTGCCATGCAAAGTATTGCCGAGCGCATCTCCATCATCGATGACATCGCGTATCAGACCAATATGCTGGCGCTCAACGCGGCCATCGAGGCCGCCCGCGCCGGCGAGCATGGCAAGGGCTTTGCCGTGGTCGCCGCCGAGGTGCGCAAGCTCGCCGAACGCAGTCAGGTCGCCGCCAAGGAAATCGGCGATCTGGCCACCTCCACAGTGAAACAGGCCGACGCCGCAGGCGCCCTGCTCGCGCAGGTGGTCCCCGCCATCTCCAAAACCTCCGATCTCGTGCAGGAAATCACCGCCGCCTCGGAAGAACAGTCCACCGGCATGCAGCAGATCAATCAGGCAGTCTCACAGCTCTCCGCCGTCACACAGCAAAATGCCTCCGCCTCCGAAGAACTCGCCGCCACCGCAGAAGAAATGAATGCGCAGGCGCAGGCTCTGCAGGACAGCATGGCAGGGTTCAAGCTGGCGCAGGAGCCACAGCCGGCGGCAGCAGGGAAACCGGCACGAACAGCCGCACGCCAACAGAAGGCGCCCTCGGCCGACAGCCTGCCCATCCTCACCAATGTCCAGCCGGAGTTCGTGCGGTTCTGAAACCAGCGCTCCATTTCAAAGGGTATGTCCGTCATGAGCGAGCGTCTCATGGCAGACCTCTCCAAGACGACACCCCACGCTCATGACCCTCATGCATCCCTTGCTCATTGATCTTGGCATCATCGCCATTGCGGTAGCGGGGGCGCTGATGCTTGGGTTGAAACTGATCCAGCATCTCTGGCACTTGGGCAGCACCAGCGCCTATCCGCCAACTGCCCTGCTGTTCACCGCAGGGGTTGCGACGATGGTGCGCAAGCGCTTTCCCTGGCTACGCCGTGCCTATCACCAAAGGCCTGACCGCAAGGTCATGCTGACGGCAGCTGCCATTCTGCTGGTGGCGAGTTCGCTCACCGCCTTGTTCACCGCACTGGTCATGGCAGACCATGAGCGTCAGCGCCTCACTCAGAGCATGGCGAGCGACCGAGATGCCCTGAGCCGCGGCTTGCTAATGGCCATGGAGGTACGCAGCAAGGAACTGGAGCGCTTTTCGCACAACCCGCTTCTGATCCAGATTCTGCGCGACATGCGTGCCAGCCCGTCGGGCGCGGTAGAACAGACACAGTTGACAAACCTGCGCGCCATGATCGAGTTGCTCGGCCCGCACGACTTCACCATCACCAATCTCCGGGGCGAAACCCTGCTCTCGAGCGAGACATCTCGTCCCCACAGCCCCGGCCTGCCGAGCCTGGCTCCAGTGCGGCTGTTTCCGAAGGACATCCTGTTGCAGCGCGATCCAGCCACGCTCGATTTCTACCTGCAGATGCACACCCCGGTTCGCGACGGCACGCAGACCATCGGGCAGTTCAGAGCCTCGCTGCCGATGCCCGCTTCCAGCCGGTTCGCACGCGAACTGGCCCTTCGCACCAAGGACACCGTGATCAAGGTCTGCAGCCTCTCCGGTCCGCTCTGGACCTGTCTGCCCAGCAAACCCGGAGAGATGCCGAAAGTACAGCGGATCGACTCCCGCAATCTGCCCGTCGAGGCTTGGTCGACAGCTCACCAGGCCGGCACGGCGTTCCAGTCCATTGACGGACAACGCTCGATGATCAGTTACACGCCGCTCGGGCCGAGCGGCCTTGGCATCGCCGTGGAAATGCCCACCGCAGAGCTCTATGCCCCGGCGGTGGCGACCATGGAAACAGGCTTGCTGTTCGTGCCCGGTCTCGTGCTGCTCGGTCTGCTGGTTCTGGGCTGGCAGCTCCGCCCTCTCACCCGGAAACTGCACCGCACCAATGCCCAGTTGCAGACGGCCTTCAACTATTCCGGCATTGGCATCCTGCTGGTCAATGGCCACGGCGAGGTCCTCGACTTCAATCCGGCGTTCAGCCAGATGTTGGGCTATGAGCCAGACGAACTGCGGAAATTTCCACTTGTGAACGACTTGCTGCACCCGGACGACCGCGACGCCGTCGCTCAGCAGCTCGGGGGCATTGCCAGTACCGAGGTAGGCGCGTACTGCACACATCGTCGCTATCGCCACAAGAGCGGCCAGTACAGGATGCTGCGCTGGCACATCTCTCCAGCAAAGGAGGAGGATGGTCAGATCAGCGCCATCGTCTGCTACGCCATTGATGCCACCGATGAACTCGATCGCAAGGAAGCCATGGCGCGGCAGAGCGCCATCCTGAACGCGGTGCTCGACAATCTGCAAGATGTGGTGTTTGTCTGCGACCAGGACGGCCGCTTGATCTACACCAACCACGCCGGAACACGTTCGGGTTTGAGCCAGGATCAATCAGCCGGACTCGACAAACTGGATCAATTCCGCCCGCTCTATACCCTGGACCACAAACCTCTCCCTGTAGCTGAGCGGCCGCTGGAGCGCGGACTCAAAGGTGAGGTGACGCGTGGGCTGGAATACTGCGCACCAACGGAAAGCGGTGGCTGGCGGTATTACCAGTTTTCCGGCTACCCGCTGGGTGCCGACCAAGGTCGCACGCTAGGCGCGGTCTCGATCTCGCACGACATCACGGAGGTCCGCGACGCCGAGCGCCGCCTGAAATGGCTGATCGAACACGATGACCTGACCGAGCTGCCGAACCAGACCCTGGTCATCGACCGCCTCGAACAGTGGCTCGCCGATCATGCCGGTCCGAACGGCGGCGAGATGGCCGTTTTTCTGCTCGACATCGACCGTTTCCGTCAGATCAACGACAGCTTCGGTCATGCCTTGGGCGACGATCTGCTGATCGAGACCGCCTCCAGGCTGAAGTCTGCCCTGCCTGCGCAAGACACTCTGGCACGCTGGGGCGGCAATGCCTTTGTCGTGCTCCATCCCGGTGTGGACGAATATCAGAGACTCATGGCCGATGCCGAAGAGCTGCTGAACAGCCTCACCGAACCGTTCTTGCTGGACGGCCAGACGATTTTTATCACTGCAAGCCTGGGCATCGCCCGCGCGCCGCGGGATGGCCGCTCCGCAACCCAGTTATTCAGCCGCGCCGATCTGGCCATGTACCGCAGCAAGGCCATTAGCCCCGGACGGCCCATGTTCTATGCCGCCGATATGAGCCAGCGCGGACGCGAGCAGATCGAGATGGAAACCGATCTGCGCCACGCTCTGTCGCGAGGGCAACTATTCCTCCAATACCAACCCAAGGTCTGTCTGCAGACCGGTGCGGTCCTGGGTGCCGAGGCGCTGTTGCGCTGGCAGCATCCGCAACATGGCCTGGTCGCTCCGGCCACGTTCATTCCCCTGCTCGAAGAGACCGGGCTGATCGTGCCGGTCGGCGAATGGGTGCTGAATGCCGTGTGTCAGCAAATTCACACCTGGGAAGCGGAGGGCAAGATGCCACTGCCCATCGCGGTGAACTGCTCCATGCGCCAACTGCAGGGCGATCTGATCCTGCGGCAGGTGTCTTCCGCTCTGGCGGATTCAGGCATCTCCCCAGCGCTGTTGGAACTTGAGATCACCGAAAGCATGATGTTGCGCGACCCCGATCACGTCAGCGGCCTGGTGGTGGAGCTGCGCGACCTCGGCGTGAACACCTCGATCGACGATTTCGGCACCGGCTATTCCTCGCTTGCGTCGCTCAAACGCCTGCCAGTCACCACCCTGAAACTTGATCGCGCCTTTGTCAAAGATCTGCCCGATGATCTGGACGACGCAGCCATCACGCGCGCGGTACTTTCCATGGCGCAAGCGCTGCATCTGCGCGTCGTTGCCGAGGGTGTGGAAACCCCGGAGCAGGCCGAGTTTCTCAAGGCGCTGGGATGCGAAGCCTATCAAGGCTGGCTCTTCAGCCCTGCAGT
>JBAUTC010000274.1:0-3819 GCA_049582025.1 Thiomonas sp. | reverse complement strand
CCGCATGCTCCTCGGCGACCGCGGCTTGCGCACCGTCCTGCGGCAAACGGCGCGGGAGGTACTGATTCGCGGGCCGCGTGCCGATTTCGGGCATCAACGCATAGCCGTCGCGCTCGCGGATGGCGCGCGACACGTCCGACTCGGGATCATGCACGTCGCCAAACAGGCGCGCGTTGGTCGGGCAGGCGTTGACGCAGGCCGGACGGCGCTGCGCCTTGGGAATGGCTTCGTCGTAGATACGGTCGACACACAGGGTGCATTTGGTCATCACCCCGCGATCTTCGTCGTACTCGCGCGCGCCGTAAGGGCAGGCCCAGGAGCAGTATTTGCAGCCGATGCACTTGTCGCTGTCAACCAGCACGATACCGTCTTCCTTGCGCTTGTAGGACGCCCCGGTGGGACAGACCGGTACGCAGGGCGGCTCTTCGCAGTGCAGACAGCTCTTGGGAAAATGCACCGTCTGCGTCTGCGGAAACTGCCCCACTTCATAGGTCTGCACGCGGTTGAAGAACACCCCCATCGGATCGTCGCCATAGGGGGCGTGATCGCTGAGATGGCCGGCCGTGCCGGAGGTGTTCCACTGCTTGCACGAGGTTACGCAGGCATGGCAACCCACGCACACGTTGAGGTCGATGACCAGGGCGAGTTGGGTCATGGCTGGTCTCCTTTGTGGTTTGCCCGCCCGGCGAAGTAGCGCAGCACGCGCACTTGCGGCCGTTGCGGGGATATGTGCGGCAGAGATAGCGGCGCGTCGAACTGCGGCCAGCCTTGCGCCGCGTCCGGCACGGTTTCGCCGGCTTGCTCCGGCGGTGCGCCGGCTGGATAGAGGCGCACGCGCACGTCGTACCAGCCGGCCTGACCCGTCACCGGGTCGCTGTTGGACAGACGCCCTTCTCCAGCGCCCACTGGCTGGCCGGGCAATTCTTCGCTGATGAGGTGGTTGAGCAGAAAACCGGTCTGCGACTCTTCGGCATGCGGGTGCAGACCCCAGAAGCCGCTGGCCTTGCCGATGGCGTTCCAGGTCCACACCGTCCCAGGCTCGACGGCTTCGCTGTATTGACAGCGTGCCCGCACCCGGCCCCAGGGCGATTCGATCCAGAGCCAGTCGCCGTCGGCGATGCCTTGCTGCCGCGCCAGCGCCGGGTTCACGTACAACCGGTTATGACCATGGATCTGCCGCAACCAGGCATTCTGCGAATCCCAGGCGTGGTACATGGCCATGGGCCGCTGCGTGACTGCGGCCAGCGGGTAACGCGCCAGATCGGTAGCGGCATGTTCCAGCGGCGGCTCCCAGAACGGCAACGGATCGCAGTGGTGCGCCACGCGGCTGCGCAGATGGTCCGGCGGCTGCCGCCCCGGGCGTTGCCCGAGCGCCGCCAAGCGGAACTGTTGCAACACATCGGAATACAGGGCAACGATGACCGGATCGTTGCGCTTGCGCCAGCCGTGTTCCTTTGCGAAGTCAAGATACGCGCGGTTCCAGTTGCGCATGTAGCGCAATGACTCAGATAGATGATGGAAATGCACGCAGTTGTTCTGTGCGTACATCTCCCACTGCTTCGGATTGGGTTCGCCCTTGAGCGATTTGCTGCCGTCCACCCCACGCCAGCCGGAAAGAAAGCCGATGCCCGAACCTGGCGCCGTTTCATAGTTCACGATGAAATCGGGGTAATCCTTGAACTTGCGGCTGCCGTCGGGCTTGACGAAAGCCGGCAGCCCGAGCCTTCCGCCCAGTTCCACCAGCACCTCCTGGAACGGACGGCATTGCGCCAGCGGCGGCAACACCGGCACACGCACTGAGTCGGCAGGACCGTCAAATTCGGAAATGGGGCGATCGAGCAGCGACATGGCGTCATGCCGTTCCAGGTAGCTGGTGTCGGGCAGCAACAGGTCGGCAAAGGCTGTCATCTCGCTGTGAAATGCATCGCACACCACGAGGAAGGGAATGCGATGGGTGCCGTCCTCGCGCTTGTCGCTCAGCATCTTCCGCACGTCCACCGTGTTCATCGCCGAGTTCCACGCCATGTTGGACATGAAAATCAGCAAGGTGTCGATGGAGTACGGGTCGCCACGCCAGGCATTGGTGATGACGTTGTGCATCAGACCATGGACCGCCAGCGGATATTCCCAGGAAAACGCCTTGTCGATGCGCAGCGGGCCACCGTCATCCATCAGGGCCAGATCATCCGGAGAGGCGGGCCATCCCAGCGGTGCGGCCTGTAGCGGGGTGTCGGGCCGCACGTCCTGCGGCCCGCGCGGACCGCGCACATCGGGCGGGACTTCCTTGGGATACGGTGCCTTGTGGCGAAATCCGCCGGGCGCGTCGATGGTGCCGAGCAGGCTCATCACAACTGACAGCGCGCGGATAGTCTGAAAGCCGTTGGAATGCGCCGCCAGTCCGCGCATGGCATGAAACGCCAGCGGGCGGGTCTTCACGCTCGCATGCTGGCGTCCGCGCCAGTCGGTCCAGGCGACGGGCAGGTCTTCGGACTGGTCGAGTGCAGCCTGCGCCATCTCTTGGGCCAGGCCGCGGATGCGTGCCGCGCCGATTCCTGTGATTTCTGCCGCCCATTCGGGGGTGCAGTCCGCCACCTGTTCGTGCAGCAGTTGAAGCGCGGGGGCGACCGGGGTGCCGTCCGGCATGGAGTAATGGCCGCGGAGGGCGGGCTCTGCGCCGTCGGTCCACGCGGGCACGGGGCGCTGCGTCAGCACATCCCACCACCAGCGGTTCAACGGCGTGTCGGAGTTCCCGGCTTCGACGCCCGGATCGGGTACGAACAGTCCGTCCTGCGCATGTCCGGGCTGGACCCGCACCAGTTGCGCGCCGTTGCTGTACTGGGCAGTGAATTCAGCATCAAACCGTCCGGTGCGCAGCAACTCGTGGGTCAGCGCCAACAGCAGCGCACCATCGGTGCCGGGACGGATGGGAATCCACTCATCCGCGACCGCCGAGTAGCCGGTGCGAATGGGGTTGATGGAAATGAAGCGTCCGCCCGCGCGCTTGAACTTGGACAGCGCCATTTTCATCGGGTTGCTGTGATGGTCTTCGGCGGTGCCGATCATCACGAACAGCTTGGCACGCTCCAGATCGGGACCGCCAAACTCCCAGAAGCTGCCGCCGATGGTGTAGATCATGCCTGCGGCCATGTTTACCGAGCAGAAGCCGCCGTGAGCCGCGTAGTTCGGCGTGCCGTACTGCCGCGCAAACAACCCAGTCAGCGCCTGCATCTGGTCGCGCCCGGTGAACAGTGCGAACTGCTTGGGGTCGGTGGCACGCAGATGCCGCAGACGGCTTTCGAGCAGTTGCAACGCCTCGTCCCAGGAAATGGGCTCGAAATCACCCGCGCCACGCTCGCTTCCCGGCTTGCGCCGCAACGGCTGGGTGAGCCGCGCTGGCGACACCTGCTTCATGATGCCGGCCGACCCTTTGGCACAGATCACGCCCTGGTTGAGCGGGTGGTCCGGGTTGCCCTCGATGAAACGCACCTCGCCATCGCGCAGATGCACCTTGATGCCACAGCGGCAGGCGCACATATAACAGGTAGTCGTCCTGACGTCGGTGTCGCCGCGCGGCGGGTCGATCGGGTCGTGCAAGGGCTTGCCGTTGGAAAAGAGGCGATCAAGCGGTTTGAACAGGGGAGACATGGCAGCAATAAGATCAACTGGAGTTGCTGAAACCCTAGCCGCCCGACTTCCATTCAACAAACGAATACTTCTAATTTTTTATATCTATATTTGTGATGTATTGAGCCACTTCTTCTTTCCTGCAAGCCCAAGCCTGCCCTCCACACTGGAACGCTAGGGCCGTTTTTTTTATTA
>JBAUTC010000273.1:0-6721 GCA_049582025.1 Thiomonas sp. | reverse complement strand
CTGGATTGTTCTCGGTGCGGTCATGACATTGACCGCAACCATTGCCTGGGCCAGTCTTGGTCAGACAAATCCGCTTCACATTCCCGCTTCTGCGCGTTCAACGATACCAACCTCGACAGCAAGGGTTATCTCGCGGTCGATGCCCGACAACGTGCAAATTCGCTCTTCAACGGGGCCGCATGGAATCAAGGTGCAGGAATACATCGGAGCGGATGGATCGTTGTTTGCCGTCACCTGGGCCGGCCCGCAACGCGTCGACGCGAAAACTGTGGTCACCCATTTCTTCCCGCAAGTGCACGCCGATGGAGGCTGTGCCGCCCACAGCATTCAAGCTGTAGTGCGAAGCGTACGGCAGTCTTGGGGCAATGAGGGCGTGGCTTATCTGCCCTCATTGATGCCGATGGATTTCGATCCCAACGCGCTTGCCCCCTGAGCGCCGTGCGGGTCAACGCACTGCAGTCGACCGGGCCCAGAGCGGTTTCATTCGCGCGCGCAACGCATCGTATTCGCGGTTGATCCGATTGATTTCAGTGTTCTGACCGGAAATAAGCTCGCTTTCCTGCGCGGTCAGAACCCTGTTCTCGTCCAGCTTTGTGCGCAATTCCAGGGGCAAAGGCCCCTGGGGGTAAAACTGCGCGTCGATCTTCAATTGTTTGAACTGGCGCGCCAGGATCTCGAGTTGCTTCTTGGCGTCCTGGATCAAAGTCTTCGGACGAGACAGATCGTTGACACGGGACAACTCCAGCGCAGCCTCGTCCGGATAGCGCAGCAGGAGGGCACGATCCTCCCGCTGACGCTCCCGCTCTTGCCTGGCAAGGTTCTGCGCGGCCTCTCTGGTTTGGGCCTGCTGCGCCTGTTCCTTCATCGTCAGGATGCGGCGGCGGACGGTGCCATCGGGCCCGATCACCTTCCCGCCATAGGTCAGACAATCATTGGTCAGGCGATCGCTTGACACAAGCCTGCCATTTGCGTCATGGCAAAGGTAGATGTCGGCGTGCGCCCACTGCGCTGTACCCAGCAGGAGGCCGAAAAAAATGGGGCAAAGACGGCGCACGGTCAATTTCATAAACAGCAAAAGTAGGGGATGCTGCAACAATGCGGCAATCGGTCGCAGCGTTGACGAATTGTCGTTTATTGTGCCTTGCTTTTTTGCTCCGCAGGCGCGATCTGTTCACTTTTGGCGACCGATGCCCAGAACACGTGCCATGCACGTCCGACCCGACTGTCTGACTTGAGTTGATTGCCCATGTTGCCTTTCCCTTTACGTGTCACTTCCCTCAACCTCAATGGCGTGCGTTCGGCGGCAAACAAGGGAGTGGATCCCTGGCTGCGGGAGCACGCACGCCCAGATGTACTGTGTGTGCAGGAACTCAAGGCGCTGGATACCGATATGACGTCCGCGTTGCGTGGATTGGGTGGATTGTCCGGGGCAGCGTTCCAGCACGCAGAGAAGCCGGGATACAGCGGCGTGGGGTTGTATTGGCGGCACGAGCCCGACGAGGTGCGCATCGGGTTCGGCCATGCGGAATTCGACGCCGAAGGGCGTTATGTCGAGGTGATCTACAAGCGGACTGGAGGCGAGCGACTCTCGGTCGTCTCCGCCTACTTTCCGTCGGGCTCGAGTTCAGAAGTGCGCCAGCAGGCGAAATTTCGATTTCTGGCGGATTTTTACGAACACCTTTGCGCCTTGAAAGCCGCTGGCGAGGTCTTGCTCTGTGGGGACGTGAACATTGCCCACAAAGAAATCGATCTGAAGAACTGGAAGGGCAATCTCAAGAACAGCGGCTTTCTGCCGGAAGAACGTGCGTGGATGACCCGCTTGCTCGACGAAGCCGGGTATGTGGACGTGTTCCGGCAACTGGATCCGGCGCCAGATCGATACACTTGGTGGAGCAATCGTGGGCAGGCGCGCGCAAAGAACGTGGGCTGGCGGATCGACTACCACCTGGCCACCCCGGGCGTGGCCGCTGTCGCCAAGCCCGGGAGCGCCTGGATCTATACGGATCAGCGCTTCTCGGATCACGCACCGCTCACCATTGACTACGCCTGACCATTCCTGACCTTCTGCAGAAAAACAAAAAGCAGCCCGTGCGGCTGCTTTTGAATAGTGAAGCTGTGTGGTGGGCGGTACTGGGATCGAACCAGTGGCTTCCACCGTGTGAAGGTGGCACTCTACCGCTGAGTTAACCGCCCGAATTGCGCCGCAGGTTCCCGTGGCTCATTCAGCAAAGTCGGTAATTATTGCACACTTTTTCTGATGTCAAGCGCCTGCGTTCTCGGCGAGGTGTGGGCGCCAGATACTTTTGCCATCTGTCTTCTTGTCGAGCAGTTGAAGGAAGGACTCGTGCGCAGCGTGCTCTGCGGCGCTGGGGCGGCTGACGGGAAGGGTAAAGCTGTCGAGAGGCCGTGAGGAGATGACCATCTGCTGCTGCGGCGTTTCGAGATCGATGACCAGGCTGTCCTGGCCGCGCGTGAGGCTGAGGTACACCTCTGCCAGCAGTTCGGCGTCGAGCAGGGCACCGTGCAAGGTGCGATGCGCGTTGTCGATGCCAAACCGTTTGCACAGCGCGTCAAGGTTGTTGAACTTGCCCGGAAACTGCATTTTGGCCATCACCAGCGTGTCGGTGACGAGAGGGACATGCTGTTTGAATGCGGGCAGGTTCAGGCGGTCGAGTTCGGCGTCGAGGAAGGCGCAGTCGAACGGCGCGTTGTGGATGATGATCTCTGCGTCGCGCACGAATTCCAGCATGTCGGTGGCGATCTGTTCGAAGCGCGGCTTGTCGGCGAGAAATTCTTCGCTGAGGCCGTGCACCTTGAGCGCGTCGGGATGGCTGGCTCGGCCCGGGTTGAGGTAGGCGTGATAGTGCTTTCCGGTGAGCCGGCGGTTGAACAGCTCGACTCCGGCGATTTCGATGATGCGGTCACCGCTTCCGGGGTTGAGGCCGGTGGTCTCGGTGTCGAGCACGATTTGGCGTGTCATGGCGGGTGTGTCTCAGGCAAAATAGCGGGTTTGTTGCGCCGCCAGTATGGCGAGTCGCATGCGCGGGCGGGTCGGGCTGCAAGGCCGTGACGAAGTCATTCTCGACATTCCACCTGCAGCCGAAAGCCTACCCCAGATGAACGCCGCTCCTGCCAGCGCAGGCGGCGCAGACCATGAGCACGAACGATTCCGAGCAGATCCGCAGACGGCGCACTTTCGCCATCATCTCCCACCCCGATGCCGGGAAGACTACGCTGACAGAAAAACTGTTGCTGTTCTCGGGTGCGATCCAGATCGCGGGCAGCGTGAAGGCGCGCAAAGCCAGCCGCCATGCCACCTCGGATTGGATGGAAATCGAGAAGCAGCGCGGAATTTCGGTTGCATCTTCGGTGATGCAGATGGAATGGCGCGACTGCGTCATCAACCTGCTCGATACGCCGGGCCACCAGGACTTTTCTGAAGACACCTACCGCGTGCTCACTGCGGTGGATGCGGCGCTGATGGTGATCGACGCGGCGAATGGCGTGGAGGAGCAGACCCTGCGTCTGCTCGAAGTCTGCCGCGCGCGCAACACGCCCATCCTTACTTTCGTCAACAAGATGGACCGGGAGGTGCGCCAGCCGCTGGATCTGATGGACGAGATCGAGCGCAACCTCGGCATGGCGGTGGTGCCGTTCACCTGGCCCGTGGGCATGGGCCGCGACTTCCACGGCGTGTACGACCTGCGCCAGGACCGCATGCGGGTGTTCCGTCCCGGGGAAGAGCGCGTGCGTGACGACGACCAGATGCTTGCTGGTCTGGAGAACCCGGAGTCGATGCAGCGCTTTGGTCAGCCCTATGTGCAAGCGCAGGGCGATATCGGCCTGCTGCGAGAGGCCTCGGTGGCATTCGACGAGGCAGAATTTCTTGCAGGGCGGCAATCGCCGCTGTTTTTCGGGTCGGCAATCAACAACTTCGGCGTGCAGGAAGTGCTCGATGCCTTGGTCGAACTGGCTCCCTCGCCGTTGCCGCGTGCGGCGACGACGCGAGTGGTGCAACCGGACGAGAGCGCTTTCACCGGCGTGGTATTCAAGATTCAGGCAAATATGGACCCGGCGCACCGCGATCGCATTGCGTTCGTGCGGATCGTGTCCGGCCATTTCGAGCGTGGCATGAAGATTCGCGTGGGGCGCACAGGCAAGGACATCCGTCCGGGCAGCGTGGTGACCTTCATGTCCCAGCGCCGTGAACTGCTCGACGAAGCCTTCGCTGGCGACATCGTCGGCATTCCCAATCATGGCACTTTGCATCTTGGCGACAGTCTGAGCGAGGGTGAGGAACTGCAGTTCACCGGACTGCCGTTCTTCGCGCCGGAGATGTTCCGCTCGGTGGAAATTGCCGACCCGATGCGCAGCAAACAGCTCCGCACCGGGTTGCAGCAATTGGGCGAGGAGGGCGCGATTCAGGTGTTTCGCCCGGTGATGGGTGGCAGCCTGCTGCTTGGCGCCGTGGGGACGCTGCAGTTCGACGTGGTGCAGCATCGCCTGAAATCGGAATACGGCGTGGACGCGCGCATGGAAGGCAGCAAATACCGCATGGCGCGCTGGTTCACAAGCGACGATCCGCAGGCGCTGAAGCGCTTCATCGACGCCAACGCCCATCGCATCGCCCACGACGTTGTTGATGCTCCTGCCGTGCTGTTGACCCATGCGAGTGAACTGCGGGTGATGCAGGAACTGGCGCCGAAAATTCAGTTTCACACCCTGCGCGAACACGCGGGACAGGTGTTCAAGCCGTCGATTCAGACCTGATCTTCGTTGGCTAAGCGGCTGTCGGTCGCTGCAGACTGGGGCAAATGACGCCGCGATAGGCATGCCAGCTGGCATGCCCGATCACCGGCAGCACGATGATCCAGCCCAGACCGAAGGGCAGCATGGCGAGCAGGCTGATGAAGCCGATCAGCGCCGCCCAGCAGAACATCGCCACGGGATGTTCCATGCAGACGCGCAGGCTTGTCAGTGCGGCGGTAATGGCGTCCACGGGGCGGTCGAGCATCATGGGGATGGACACCACGCTGATCGCAAACACCAGACCGCCGAACAACATGGTGACGCCGAGGTAAGCCAGCACAAAGGTGAGATTGGCTGGATTGAGCAACAGGTGAAGCACACCGCCGGTTTCGGGCATGCCGGCATCGAAAAACAGCGCAAATACCACCAGCGCCGTTCTTCCCCACAAGAGTTCGATAACCAGCAGCAGCCCGGCGAAGATGGCCACACCACCCCGCTGCGGCCACCAGCAGCGGATGCAGAAATTCAGCCGTGCCTTGAGGTTGATTTCACAGCGGCGGCTGGCTTCCATCAGTCCCATCGCCAAGGCGGGCCCAACGAGCAGCATCCCGGCGGCCAGCATCAGCGTGTATTCGGGCGTGCTTGCCAGCGTCCAGGCCAGCAGCCAGCCCAGAGCAGTGAAGACGACCCCATAAGTCAGGCCAATGACTGGGCAGCGGGAAAAATCACGCCAACCTGCCGCCAGCCAGCGAAAAGGTGCGTTCCAACCCAGGCTGCACACGCTGACGCGTGTACGGCTTTCTGCAGCCAATGGGTGATGCTGCGCTTCTTCAGGCGTCATGACCGGGTTCTCCTCCTTGAGAGCGGATGGCCTGCGTGGGACGATCCGTCAGTCAAACAGGCTAAGGTGCGACAAGCCGCTGCACAACCCGGGATACCTCGGGGGGTTTATCGTGATATCTCGATAAACAAAACCCAATTGACTACGCGCGATGTTGGCGCGCATGGCGCAGTTCGTCGACGACGAGCAGAGCTGCGCCGATGAAAATGGCCGAATCGGCCAGATTGAAGGCTGGCCAGTGCCATTGTTGCCCATGCAGCGTGATGTAGAAATCAAGGAAATCGGTCACCTTGCCCCAGAGCACGCGATCGATCACATTGCCCAACGCCCCACCCAGAATGCATGCCAACGCCAGGCTGAACAGGGCCTTGCCGCGATTGCGAAACAGCAGCCAGAGAATGAGCGCCGACGCGGCAAGGCTGAGCGCTGTGAAAAACCAGCGCTGCCAGCCTGGTGCGCCTGCGAGGAGCGAGAACGCCGCACCGGGGTTGCTGACGTAGACCAGATTGAAAAACTGCGTGACCGGATGACCGCTGTCGAGCGGCAGGTCTTGCCTGATCAGCCACTTGCTGAATTGGTCGGACAGAATGACGGCGAGTGAGACCAGCAGCCAGGGCCAGACGCGAGTGCGGCGGGGCGAAAACATGTTGTGAGACAGGGCGGAGGGCATGGGCCGCGCTCAGGCAAGGTGACGCGGTTCGCCCGCACCATAAAGATTGCTCACGCAGCGCCCGCACAGGCCTGGATGGGAGGGATCGGCATTGACGTCGTCACGCCAGTGCCAGCAACGCTCGCATTTTGCATGCGTGGTCGGCGCGACCTCGATCCGCAACTCTTCCCCGGCCGCATGCAGTGTGGCGCGGGAGGTGATGAACACAAAGCGCAGATCGTCCTGCAGCCGGGACAGCAGGGCGTACTCCGCAGGCGGCGCATACAAATCCACCTCTGCCTGCAGCGACGCTCCGATCTTGCCCTGTTCCCGCAGGGCTTCGATTTCCTTGTTCGTTGCTTCGCGCACAGAGCGAATCCGGGCCCACTGCTCCAGAAGCGCTGCGCTGTCGGCCTGCTCCGGCCACTGCCAGTAGGTTTCGACGAAGATGCTGTCAGTCTTGCCGATCAGCGCCCAGGCTT
>JBAUTC010000272.1:0-8708 GCA_049582025.1 Thiomonas sp. | reverse complement strand
CTCGCCCCTATTTCTTGCCCGGCGTGATATCCGCGAAGTACATGGCGATCTGGTCGATGTCGGAATTGCTCAGCGGCTTGGCCATGGCCCCCATGACGGCGTTAGGGCGCGTGCCGTCGCGGAACTCCCTGAGTGTTTGCACCAGGTAATCCTTGTTCTGCCCGGCCAGATTGGGATAGCTGGGGAGAATGGCGTGGCCGTCCACGCCGTGACACGAGAAGCACACGCCGAATTTGGCGTTGAGCGCTGGATTCGGCGCGGCCTGAGCAAGGCTTGCGCCCACACTCAGCAACAGGCCGGCGGCAAGAAGGGAAGCAGCTTTCAGAATGGACATGATGAGAGTTGAAAATCAGAAGAAGATGAATGTGCGCTGGCAGCGAAGGCGCAGCGCCCAGCTTGGGAGGCATCAGGCAATGTTGCGCACATAGGCCCATACGCCAATAGCGAAGAACACGATCAGCCAGGCGAAGTTGATCCACACGGCGGTGTCGCCCAGGCGGGAGACCGTGCCGTCGGCGGTGTAAAGTCCCTTGACCTTGCCGGCCTTCCACAGCATGGTGGAATAGAAAGCCACGAGCGAACCGCCCACCGCCACAAAGGTAGCGAAGAACCAGACCACGGCCCCCCACTCATAATGTGGCTTGGAGTTCAGGTTGTAATGGAACGGTGCCAGATAGGCGACGCGCAGCGCTTCGCGGTCGACCGAGACGATCAGCGCCATCAAGGCATAGAACGCCATGGCCGAATACGCCTGCAGCGCCGAACCGCCAACCGGCACCTGCCGTGCATACAGCGCCACGCCAACGATCAGCAACAAGGTCAGCCAGAACAGCGGCTGGGTGAACACCTGCATGGAGGACGGCAGTCCGTAAGCCCAGAGCAGGCCGGTGAGGAGTTGCAGCGCCACGCCCCAATAGACGGTCTTCACGCCGAGACGGTGGGCCAGATCGAGATAGTCGGCCGGAAAGTCGGAACGGGCGCGGAAATAGCGCGCGTAGCCCAGCAGGAACACCCCGGTCATGGTCAGCGACATGACGATGAAAAACGCGAATCGCCACAAATTGAAGGCGTGAATGCCCAAGCCGTTCATCACCGGGACACCGTGCGGCGCGTACCACTGCATCCACTTCTGCGGAAAGAGGCCCTGGTAGGACAGCACATGCATGATGAAGCCGTCAAAAATCAGCAGAGACAAGGCGGCCGTGGCCCACCACACCGTGGTGTCCGGCGCCTGCGCGGCATGTGAGACGTCGTGGTTCTTGAAATAGAAAATGAACCACAGCGTGTAGCCGATACCGAGGGTGAAGATGAAAAAAATCACCCAAAAGGCGGACAGCACATTGCTGGTGTACCAGGACGGGTCATAGATCGTCTGGGTGAACAACAGTGGCGCCACTCCCAGCACGATGGCCATCGACACCGCCACCTTGGCCACGCTGGTCATGGCGACTGACAGCCGCGCCCACGCCGATTGATGCCGGCGCGTGAAGGCGATGATCGCCAGCAGGCCGGAGCCCAGCGACAGATTGACGAAGGCGATGTGCAACGACCATGTCAAGACATTGAGATACTGGAAAATCCATGCAGGTGCGGGCAGGCCCGCGGGATCCTGCAAGGCATGCAGCATGGCGGAAACGGAAGCGTTATCCATGGTGTCAGTCCTTTGCTTTTTCGGAATGCGCGCCAGCGGCCTGTGCCACGGCTGTGTGCAGCGGCGTGGCCGCAGGCGCACGCGCGATCAGATGGCCCTCGGCATTCACTGTGCCGGCATTGACTGCGGCGAGGAAGGTGGCGAGCGCCTTTTGCTCATCGCCCGGCAGGTCGATCTTGGGCATGTAGGGCACTGTTCCGTGCGCCAGAGGACCGGCAAGAAAGCCCTGGATCATGGCCACATCCGTCGTGCCATGCAGCAACTGCGGCAGCGGTCGAAGCGGGCCATCCTTGTTGAACGAATGGCAGTTGGCACAGGACATCACCGCAAGCAGGCGGCCTGCTTCCAACTGATTTTGCGGGGTGATCACCCGCAGATCGGCAGGAACGAAGGCGGCGGTCTTGAGCAGGCCTTCCTTGGCGATGAGCGGCACTTCGTCCACAATGCCCAGCCCAGGTACGTCGCGTCCGATGATCTGGTTGGAATACATATATTGCCCCGCCACCCAGGGCTTGCGCAGGGTTTCGCGGGTGCGTTCCTCCGGCCAGATGCCGGCGACCAGCAGGATCACCACCATCGCCGCCGCCAGCGGCACGCGTACGGCCTGTGGCTTGAGATAGACCCACAGCAGATAGGCGCCGATCAGCAGCGAAGTAGCCGCCAGCGGAATGAAGGTGGTCACACGAAAGTCGACATAGCCGAACCAGTGCGGCAGACGATCCTTGAGGATGACCAGCGCATTGGGCGGCAGCGTGGCGACGTACCACATGAACGACAGCGCACCGCCGACAAGCCCGGAGAGGCCGAGTTTGGCGACCGTCTGTCCCACATCACGCCGCAGCGGATCGCCCTTGGGAATGGCAGCGATGATGATGCTGCCCACCACCGCGGCAGAGGTCAGCATCAGGAAGCCCCGGTCAGCCAGTTGCGCGGCAAAGTTCAGGTTGTAAAAGGCGTCGAATACCGAACCGGTGAGATACCAGCGGCCCGTACCCGGCCACATCATGAACGACAGGATACCCACGATGAGCACCAGGGTGGCGACGGAACTCACCACGAAGGTCCAGGTGATCTTGAGGTGGGTTTTTGGATCGATCTTGCCGATGGTGTAGACCAGCGCATACACGCCGATCACCTCGACAGTGAAGAACACCCATTCGGTCGCCCAGACCCAGACAAAGTTGTGGATCAGCGCGGAGATGCCACGCGGACTGGCGACCGTCACCGAATACCAGATGCCCGGGCCGGTGACCGACCCCCAGATGTAGGAGAACACCAGCAGGAACATGCCGTACTTCTTGATGTACTGCATGATTTCCGGTTTGTTTTCACGAACCGACCTGCTTTCCAGCATGGCAAACAGCACGGCGGCGCCGACCGAGGTGTTGGACGCCAGCACATGAATTGTGCCGATGATGCCCATCACCCAGGCCGTGCCGATCTGGGGCACGTACCACGTCGGGTAGATGCCAAGCAACTCAGACATACAAACTCCTTCAAGCAATGTGTCGACGGGTGGATCACGGTCTTGCTGCCGCTGCCCGTTAGGTCAATATCCGTGAATCAGTATTTGCTTATATACATCAGGGAACAAGATGGCAAAGCGCCGCTGGGAAAACCCTGAAAGACGGGTTGTTCTTCCAACGGAATTGCTGCATCTCAGCCTGCCGACTGTTGATTTCGGCGTGAATCTGCGCGTGAGATGCAGGCGGACGCAAGCGTATGGCGCTTCTGCCGCAACCAACCGCTGCCGCAGAACTGCCGCTTGATCCATGTCAATTCGCTATGCGACGATCCCATCGGTACTTGATGAATGCGCATCCGAAACCGCCATCACAGAGCTCCCGCGTGGCGTCTGTCGCAGCTTGCCAGATAAAACCGCGATTTCTTGCACATCAGACGATGTTTTGACACATCTATTTACGTTTATGGATCTTGCGGTTGCTTGGCACGTTGCGCGTCAGTGCAGCGCCTTGTAAAGGATCTGCGCAAGTTCGCTGGAAATTCCGTCCACCGTCATCAACTCGTCCTCGCTCGCCGCCTCGACCCCTCGTATGCCCCCAAACCGCGCCAGCAGCTTGGCGCGGCGCTTGGGACCGATGCCGGGAACGTCTTCCAGCCGCGAGCCGCCGGTGCGCACCTTGGCGCGCTGCGCCCGCATGCCCGTGATGGCGAAGCGATGCGCCTCGTCGCGGATTTGCGCCACCAGCATCAGCGCAGCGCTGTCGGCTGGCAGGGCGAGCTTGGCGCGACCATCGGCAAACACGAGCTCTTCTAGCCCCACCTTTCGCCCCTCGCCCTTTTCCACGCCAACGATGACCCCGATGTCCAGCCCGAGTTCGGTGAACACCTCGCGCGCCATCGCCACCTGCCCTCGCCCACCGTCCACCAGCACCAGATCCGGAAGCCGCGCGCTGCCGGATTTGTGGGTGTCTCCGTCGAGGCGTGCGGCTTCCGCCTCCACCGGGTCGGGCATCCGAGCCTCGGCCAGGCGCTTGTAGCGCCGTGTGAGCACCTGCCGCATCGCGGCGTAATCATCTCCCGGGGTGATGTCCTCGATACGAAAGCGCCGGTATTGCGCCGGCTGCATGGCATGCTCGGCGTACACCACACAAGACGCCTGGGTGGCCTCGCCCGCGGTGTGACTGATGTCGAAACACTCCACCCGCAAGCCTTCGGCCTGCTCCGCGTCCAGCCCCAGGGTCTGCGCCAGCGCAAATGTGCGCTCGCGCTGCGAGCCTTCTTCCGAAAGCAGACGGACCAGGGCGATCTGCGCGCCCTTTTGCGCCATTTCCAGCCAGTCGCGCCGTTGACCGCGTGGCTGTGTGACCTGCAGCATGCGGTGTCCGGCATGTTCGCCCAAGGCATCAAGCAGTTCTCGATCGATGGCCTCGGCGCAAACCAGTACGGGCGGTGGCGCCATCTGGATGTAGTGCTGCGCGACAAAGGCGTGCAGCACGCTTCGCGCCGCACCGAGTGTGGCATCTGCTACCTCGACCGAGCTCGGATCTGCAACATCGGACACTTCCAGCGCCGCCTGCACCTGGCTGGGGAAATAAGCACGGTCGCCCAGGTGCCGCCCGCCGCGCACCATGGCCAGATTGACGCAGGCCCGTCCGCCCTTGAGCGCCACGGCCAGAATGTCCACATCCTGTTCGCTGCCCACCTCCATGCTTTGCTGCTGCAATACGCCCGAGAGCGCGGCGATCTGATCACGCAGCACGGCGGCCTCCTCGAATCGCAACGCTTCCGAGAGCGACTGCATCTGCAACTGCAGGTCGCCCAGAACCACGCCGTGGTCGCCGCGCAAAAACCGCACGGCATGCTCCACATCGCGCGCATAGTCCTCGCGGCTGGTCTTGCCCACGCAGGGCGCCGTGCAGCGATGGATCTGGTGCAACAGGCAGGGGCGGCTGCGGTTGGCGAACACCGTGTCTTCGCAGGTGCGCAGCTGAAACACCTTTTGCAGCACCGCGATGCTCTCCTTCACCGACCAGGCATTCGGGTAGGGGCCGAAATACTGCTGCCGACGGTCTGTCGCTCCGCGGTAATAGGCCACGCGTGGGAAAGCGTGCGCGGTGGTGATCTGCAGATAGGGATACGACTTGTCGTCGCGAAAGAGGATGTTGTAGCGCGGGTTCTGCGTCTTGATGAGGTTGTTTTCAAGCAGCAGCGCCTCGGCTTCGGTCCGCGTGACGGTGGTGTCCAGCCGGGTGATGCGCGTGACCATCAGGCCGATGCGGGTACCGCCGTGATCCTTTTGAAAATAGCTCGACACCCGCCTGCGCAGATCACGCGCCTTACCCACATAAAGCAGCGTGCCGTCCGCGGCGAAATAGCGATAGACCCCGGGCAGATGCGGCAAGGCCGCCACCTGCGCGAGCAATTCGGCGCTGTGCGCTGTGTCGGATGGATCGGACGACATGGGGGCTAGCGGACAAGCTGCACAGCGCGATCGAACACCGCGCGGAACATCGGTGCAGTCAACCGTCCCGTGTTCTGGTTGTAGCGGCTGCAGTGATAGCTGTCGATCAGCGTATAGCCGCCGACCTGATGTTCTTCGGCATGTGCAAACCGCCCCGCAGATGCCTTCCGCCCCAGGGCCATCAGCACCGCGTCATGCGCCACCTTACCCAAAGCGACGATGACGCGCAGATTGGGCATTGCCTCGATTTCTGCAGCGATGAAGCGGTTGCAGGTGCGAATTTCCGTGGGCAGCGGCTTGTTGTCCGGCGGTAGGCATTTCACCGCATTGCTGATGCGACAACCGTGCAATTGCAGACCATCGCCAGCGCGAATGGTCGAGGGATGATCGGTGATCAGGACAGATTCGCGCCGGGAGGCCAGGCCGAGCGCGGTCAGCGTGCCATAGAGCAGGGGTCCAGCGCCGTCGCCGGTGAACGGGCGGCCAGAGGCGTTGGCGCCCTTCAGGCCCGGCGCCAGACCCGCGATGAGAAGCGGCGCTTCCAGCGGGCCGAAAGGCGGCACGGGCAGGCAGGCAAAGCCTGGATGGTCCTGTTTGACTTGATGTAAAAATGCCGCAAGTCGTGGACACAAACGACAATGCGCGTCGTAAAAAGATCTGGAGGTCGGTGCTTCGTCACCCGGCATATTCATGAAAGTCCAACATCGGTGGGATTTGTTTTGCCATGTCGTCGACAATCTCGGCGACATTGGCGTGAGCTGGCGGTTGGCCCGGCAGCTTGTCGCCGAACATCAACAGCAGGTGCGATTATTCCTGGACGACTTCAAGGCGTTTTCGCACATTTGTCCGCAGGTGCAACTACGCGCCGCGGAGCAGACCATCGCTGGAGTGCAGATTGTGCCTTGGGCGCGGCAAGCCCAGGCAACGCCGGGCGACGTGGTGGTCGAGATGTTCGGCTGCCGACTCTCCGACGCGTTTATCGCCCAGATCGGCAAGGCACAGGTCAAGCCGGTGTGGCTTAACCTCGAACACCTCAGCGCCGAAACCTGGGTGGATCTGCACCACCTCAAACCCTCACCGCAAAGCGGGGGCATTCAGAAATATTTTTACTATCCCGGCTTCACCGACAAGAGCGGTGGCCTGCTCCGTGAATCCAACCTCATCGCACAACGCGACAACTGGCAGATGCAGCCTTCAGCCAAGCGCATCGCCATGCGTTCCCTCGGGCTGCCACCACCGCCAGATCATGCGCTCACCGTGCTGCTGTTCAGCTATGCGCGCCAGCGGCTCGAAGGCTGGCTGCATGCCATGGCCGCCTCGGAGCGTCCGGTCGCTTTATGGGTCTGCCCCGGCCCGGTCATGAAAGCCGTCAGCGGCTGGCTTGACATGGAATTGCAGACTGGCCAGACCACCAGCCGCGGCAGCCTGACCATCTACGCCCTGCCCTTTGTCCCGCAGCAGCGTTTTGACGAACTGCTGTGGGCTGCAGACGTTTGCATCGTCCGGGGCGAAGACTCCTTCGTGCGGGCGCAGTGGGCGGCCAAACCCTTCATCTGGCACATCTACCCACAGGAAGACAGCGCCCACGACCGCAAGCTCGACGCCTTTCTCGACCGCTATCTGAAGGATGCCGACACCGACCTGCGCGACACCGTGATCCACTTCTGGACCGCCTGGAACCGCGGCCTCGATCTGGCCCCGGCTTGGCTCGAATATGTCGACGGACTGCCGGCGCTGCAGCGCCACGCCCTCAAATGGTCGCGCACCTTGCAGACCCAGACCGATCTGGCCAGTCAGATCGTCCTTGAAGTCGAGCGTCTGGCCGACAGTCGGCCCAGTCTGGCCGTCGCCCGGTAGAATGGCGGTTTATTTGAATTCCCACAAACTGTTCAATGAAGATCGCTCAAGAGATTCGCGCCGGTAATGTCATCATGGTTGGCGACAACCCCATGGTGGTGCAAAAAACCGAATACAGCCGCGGCGGCCGCAATGCCGCCACGGTAAAAATGAAACTGAAGAACCTGCTGACCAGCGGCGGAACCGAAGTGGTTTACAAGGCCGATGACAAGCTCGACCCGGTGACTCTGGAGCGCAAGGAGTGCACCTACTCCTATTTCGCAGACCCCATGTATGTCTTTATGGACACCGACTACAACCAGTACGAGGTGGAAAAGGACAATATGGGCGAAAGCCTGAACTACCTCGAAGACGGCATGTCCGTTGAAGTCGTGTTCTACGACGGCAAGGCCATCTCTGTGGACATGCCCACCACCGTGGTGCGCGAGATCATCTACACAGAGCCTGCCATCAAGGGCGACACCTCGGGTAAGGTGCTCAAGCCAGCCAAGTTGGCCACCGGCTTTGAAGTGCCCGTTCCCATCTTCGTGGCCACCGGCGACAAGATCGAGATCGATACCCGCACGGGCGAATATCGCAGCCGCGTCTGACACCAGTCGCTTCCAAGCGCAAGCAAGGCCACCTCAGGGTGGCCTTGCCATTTCCAGCTACGCCGGTTTGGCGCGACGCACGCGCGACCCAGCCATTGGGACCCATCACGCCGCCTTTCAGGCCCTTGGACGCAGCGCCGCAGCCGCCCGGCTGAGGGTGGTGATGGCGCCCCAGTCGCGTGCGGCCAGGGCCGCATCGGGCACCAACCAGGAGCCGCCCACACAGCCGACGTTGGGCAGCGCCAGATAGCCGGGTGCGTTGGCCAGGCTGATGCCGCCCGTGGGGCAGAACAGAATCTGCGGCAAGGGGCCAGACAGCGACTTGAGCAGCGCCCGTCCGCCCACGGCTTCGGCCGGAAACAGCTTCATCGCGTTGAACCCCGCGTCCAGCGCCGTCATCGCCTCACTGGCGGTGGCGACGCCGGGGACGAAGGGCAGCGCACTATTCCGCACAGCGGCCAGCAGGCTCGGGCTCAGCCCGGGGCTGATGCCGAACAATGCGCCGGCGTCCTGCGCCCGCTGCCAGTCGGTGGGGCTCAGCACGGTGCCGGCGCCGACGATTGCGCCCGGCACATGGTCGCGGATCTGGCGGATGGCGTCGTACGCCGCCGGGGTGCGCAGCGTGACCTCCAGGGTGCGGATGCCGCCGGCCACCAGGGCTGCGGCCAGATCGACAGCCAGGCTG
>JBAUTC010000271.1:0-2053 GCA_049582025.1 Thiomonas sp. | reverse complement strand
GTAATGGCGATGTGCCTTGTTCTGGTCTTTGCATGGCGCAGCCGCGCGCAAACTCACCCTGCCGTCGATCTGGGTCTGCTGCGCGAGCGCGCGTTCGGCATCGCGACACTCGCCGGAGGACTGTGCCGGGTCGCGATGAATGCACCCGTCTACCTCCTGCCGCTGCTGCTTCAACTGGGGCTGGGCATGAGTCCCGTGGCATCGGGCTCACTCACCTTTCTGTCCGCATTCGGCGCGCCGCTGATCCGGGTCGTCATCGCCCCCGCGTTGCGCCACCTGGGATTCAGAAATCTGCTAATGGGCAGCGCCTTGGCCTGCTCGGCCACTCTCGCCAGCTTTGCCCTGATTGGGCTGCAGACTTCACACTTCCGGATTGCCGCACTCATCGTGCTGTTCGGCCTGGTGCGATCCATCCAGTTCATGACCTCGAACACCCTCGCCTACGCCGACGTGGAGCACTGGCGGCTCAGCCGCGCCACAAGCCTGGGCGGTCTGCTGCAGCAGTTGACCGTGAGCTTCGGGGTCTCAGTCGCGGCTGCGCTTCTCGGACTGCTCGCGCCCAAGCTCTCAGGACCCGCGTTGTCCGCTTTCCATGACGTGTTCCTCATTCTCGCTGACCTTCCCCTGCTCGCCTTGCCCGGATTCGCACGCTTGCGCCGGGCAGATGGTGCAGTCGTCAGTGGGCACGGCATTTGAGGTCGTCGACAAGCGCGGCCGGCGTCAACCGGGGGAGTGCAACCGAAGGAAGCTCGTCGGCGCTGGAGCAGGCCGCGCACGGCAGAACGCTCGAGTCGCCCGAATCCGTCACGCGGCACGATCGCATCAGGCAAGATCAGGCGGTGCTCTTCAGTCCCCAAACGGAATGGCACAGGTGCAACTCCCCAACACCCCCGCGTTCCACCTCAAAATTGGGCGCCTACGCGAATCGTCGCCAATTCTGGCTCCCATTCTTGCGGATCAGTCACGATGAAACTCCCCCAAGCCCTCCTGGCGGCATGCGCTCTGACACTCTTCCTGTTGCCGGGCGCCGTTTTCGCGCAGACCTTGCCGCAGGTCGGCCTCATCGTCCCCGCTTATTTCGATCCGGGGGCCGACAGCACGGACTGGAACCGCATGGCGATCGCGGCAACCCAGGTGCCACTCATCGCCGTGATGAATCCGAACTCCGGTCCCGGTAGTGCGCCCGACGCCAGCTATGTCGCAGCGGTAACTGCACTGGACACCTCAGGCGGGAGCACGCTGGGATATGTGCATACCAGCTACGGCCGCCGATCCCTATCAGCCGTCAAGAAAGAGGTGCGTAAGTATTTCAACTGGTATCCGGTAGACGGCATTTTCATCGACGAAATGGCCACCAACGCCACGACCAGGCACGTCAAGTACTACACCGCGCTGAAAAACTACATCAGGCAGATCGACCCAGCGGCAATCATCGTGGCCAACCCCGGAACGTCGTTTGACCAGGCATTTGCGACCAGCAGGACTGCCGACATCTTCATCGACGAAGAGGACACGCAATCCAACGTCAACGCGACTGCGCAAGCGCCATGGACACAGAATGTGCCGGCAGCAATGCTCGCGGAAATTGCGATTCAAACCACCGACGACGCCCGGGAGGCCGCCGCACTCACCGCTCGCCATCTGGCCTGGGTCTACTCCACCACGCTGTCGCTCAACCCGGATCCCTACGCCAGTCTTCCGACGGATTTCGAGCGGGAAGTCGCCGCGCTGGTGGCACTGAACAGCAGTCGCTGAGGATCGGCAGCCGAGTCCCGACTTCGACCGGCGCGCGCATCTGCTTCCCGCCGGGCGAATGGGCTACAACAACGGCAAGGTGCTCGACGAGAAGTCTTCGCTACGGATCAATCTGAAAGCGGTCTGCGCCGATCTGGACAAGGTCCGGGGAGAGTGCGCCCGTTGATCGGTTGAATCCACCGGCCATTGCCGCCATTGGGGCGGGCTCATCGCATCGTCAGCAATGCGGCCGGCTGCTGACATTGACCGTTTCGGACTGCTGCCAGGCTCTCAATCGGGCAAGCTCACGCCATCGCCC
>JBAUTC010000270.1:0-16831 GCA_049582025.1 Thiomonas sp. | reverse complement strand
ACGCGGCGGGCCACGACATGCTGGTCGGTTCGCAGTTCAACCGCGCCACGGGCGGCAATGGCAACGTCATCGTGGCGGATCTGAATACTGGGGCCGTTCAAAACCTGGTGGGCGAATCCAGTTCCCCGGTGTTCGGCTATCCCGTGACCGGCTGTCTGACAGGGGCGACGGCCTGGAAAGACCCGATGTGGATCGTCACCGGCATGACGGGAGACATCTATGGCACGGATAACAGCGGACCGACTGCCAGTCCGACCACGCTGCTTGATCAGGAACTCATGCTGACCAGTCTTTCGTCAGGCACCAGCTACCGGTTTGCGCACCATCGCAGCACGGGTAATTACAGTAACGCTGCACAGAGCAATTACTGGGCGCAAACCAACGTGACCTTCAGCACCAGTGGAACGCGCGTCCTGTTCCAGAGTGACTGGGGCAATGCGGATCCGAGCAACCCGGTCGTCGACCCGACTGCCGCGGTGGACACCTACGTGATCGAGCTTCCGAGTTACAAGGCATAGAGCGTCGGCGCTCGCTGCGGCCAGCCTGCGCACATCGCGGAACATGCGCACTTGCTGGCGTGTCACGTACCCTCCACGCAGAACACCGCCTCCGAAGCCAGCAGTCCGGGCGCGAAGGTGACGCGGCGGCCATTTTGCACGCCAAATGCATCAAGCACCCGCAGGCCGCAATGCGCGGCGAGCCGCTCGAAATCGGAGTAGGTGGCCACGCGCAGGTTCGGCGTGTTGTACCACTCGTAGGGCAGCTCGGGCGTGACGGGCAGGCGCCCGGTGAGGATCTGCAGGCGGATGGTCCAGTGGGCGAAGTTGGCGAAGCTGAGAATGCCGCGCTTGCCCACACGCACCGTCTCGCGTAGCGCGTTTTCGGTATGGCGGATGTTGGGCAGGCTGTCGATCTGCAGCACCACGTCGAAGCTATTGTTGCCAAACATCGACAACCCCTTCTCCAGGTCGAATTGCAGCACGTCGACGCCTTTTTGTGCGGCGGCGATGAGCTTGTCGGGATCAATCTCCACCCCCAGGCCGGTGCAGCCGCGGGTGTCGCGCAGATGCGCCAGCATGCGGCCATTGCCGCAGCCCAGATCGAGGACGCGGCTGCCTTGTGGCACCAGGTCGGCAATCACGCTCAACGGCGTCGTCATTGGGTGACCTCCTGTGAAATGCGATCGAACCAGGCGCGCACCACGCCGTGATAGTGCGGGTGATCCATCAGGAAGGCGTCGTGACCCTGCGGCGCATCGACCTCTGCGTAGGTCACGGCGCGGCGGTTGGTGATCAAGGCCTGCACGATATCGCGCGATCGTTGCGGCGAGAAGCGCCAGTCCGTGGTGAAACTCACGAGGAGAAAGCGTGCCTGCGCCGCCGCCAGCCCCTGCGCCAGATCGCCGCCAGTGGCACGCGCCGGGTCGAAGTAATCAAGCGCGCGGGTGATCAGCAGGTAGGAATTGGCGTCGAAATAGGTGCTGAACTTGTCGCCCTGATATCGCAGATAGCTCTCGATTTCGAATTCCACGCCGAAGCCATAGGCCAGCGCGCCGTTGCGCAGGGCGCGGCCGAATTTGGCGGCCATGGCGTCATCGCTCAGATAGGTGATGTGCCCGATCATGCGCGCCACGGCCAGACCCTGCCTGGGCACCACGCCGTGGGCATAAAAATTGCCGCCGTGAAAGTCCGGATCAGTGATGATGGCGCGGCGAGCCACCTCGTTGAACGCGATGTTCTGTGCCGACAGGCTAGGGGCCGTGGCGATTGCTGCGCAGTTGGCCACGCGTTCTGGGTAGCGTAGCGTCCAGCTCAGAGCCTGCATGCCGCCCAGGCTGCCGCCGATCACTGCGGCCAGCCGCTCAATGCCCAGACGGTCAAGCAGTCGCGCCTGCGCGTCCACCCAGTCTTCGACGGTGATGACCGGAAAGCGGCTGCCCCAGGGCAGGCCGGTGGCGGGGTCGATGGTCATTGGCCCGGTCGAGCCAAAGCAGGATCCGGGGTTGTTGATGCAGAGGACGAAAAAGCGATCGGTGTCGAGCGGCTTGCCCGGGCCGATGAGGTTGTCCCACCAACCTAGGCTTTTCGGATCGCCGCCGTGCGTGCCCGCGACGTGATGGCTGGCGTTGAGCGCGTGGCACACCAGCACCGCGTTGCTATGCGTGGCGTTGAGCGTGCCATAGGTTTCATACATCAGCTCATACGCGGGCAAATGCGCGCCGCTTTGCAGTGGCAGCGGTTGCTCGAATGCCATGCGCTGCGGCGTGACGTCGCCGAGGGCGGAGAGCGAAGCACTCATGCGTGTTCCCGAATAAAACAAAACCGGCGGCGCTGGCAAAGCAGCGAAAACCGCCGGTGGTCTGCGCTGTTTTAGCGGAATTTATTACGCGCCCGCAAGCCCAGGGCAAATCGGCGCTGGGGCAAGTATAGAGCGGAGCGTGGTGCATAGCCGAACGATCGCTTGCGTGGCGCGGAAGACTTCAATATGGCGCCGTGAACATATCGAAAGCGGCAGGACATCAGATCGTGATTTGACGCCGTTCCAATCAGGACATCCTCATGTAAACGAGTGCCCGAAATCACCTCCGGGGAAGCATCGTCACCAAGGATAGCGCGCATCGACTCGGTCTACTCGCTGCTGGCAAGGTAGCCTGGGCGCTGGTGAAAGCGTCGTGCCCCATTCTGGTGCTTGGCGCGGCGGCGAAGACTTCGGCGCGCAACCGCTTGTGCGACACGGTCAAGGCGGTAACCGTGGGTGCAGTGAATGCTTAAGCGGTGCTCGCCCTTGGCGGCGGCACCAAGCTGGCGGTGATGACCACCACCGGCAGCGAAAGGACGCTTGACCTCAAGGTGGGTGACGCTGTGCGCGCGCTCATCAAGGCCACCCATGACATCCTCGGGGTGGACTAAACCGTCCCATCTCGCTTGACTGCTCCCGGCTCTGTCGTGAAGCCGTCCTTTTTTATGCCCCGTCCACTCACCGTGCAGTAGGAGAACTGTGTGACCCGACTTGTCCGCTTCGCACGTCGTACGGCCGTTTCTTTTGATGCCTTCCGTCGTCTTGGCCTGAAGGGCCCAGCCCATCAGCGCCGGGCCAACGCTGCACGATGACCCGTTCGACGATCCCCTTGATGGGATGACGGCGCTGTTCGGCGCAACGCTGACCCTGTCACTGTCCATTTAGCACCGGTAACCACGGGCGACTAGCCCACGCCGGCGTGCTCAGCGCCTTGCTGGGTGTGGTGAGCCTGCTGCTGTTCGTCGCCGTGCGTGTCCTGCAAAACAAGGAGCTTGCCAAGCATCATGTACTTCACCCAGGCTGACATCGAGCAACTTTTCATCGAAGATCTCCCGTTGCACAACGAAACCACGCGGCAGCACGGCGTACTCTCAGGCATGGCGCCGCTTGTGCGCATGGCGCAGTCGCTGAATCTTCGGGCCGCTTGATCCGGAGTGATCAGACCTGCGGTAGCGGAGGCCTGGTGGACGTGCGCCGCTGCCAGGCCTTCTCCAGTTCGACGGATCCGAAGACCGCCGCGGCGCAGCCCAGGCTCAGCGCCATTTCGCGCAGGCTCAGCGCCTCGGTGTGAAACACACCTTGCAGCACGGGCAGATACACCACCATCAGTTGCAGCGCAAAAGTCAGTGCGACCGCGCCGAGCAGTGGCAGATTGCTGCGCAATCCGAGGGTGAACAGGGAGTCGCGCTCCGACCGGATGGCAAGGACGTGCGCCATTTGGGTGAAGGTGAGGACCACGAAGACCAGCGTCTGCGCGTGTGGATTGCCGTGCGCGTGTGCCCAGGCCTGCACGCCTAGGCACAGCCCGCCGATCAGCAGACCGACCCACAGGGCATGCTGCCAGAGTCCATGCGCGAACACGCCTTCATCCGGCTGGCGTGGCGGGCGCAGCATCACTGTGCGTTCCGCAGGCTCTGCGGCCAGGGCCAGACCGGGCAGGCCGTCGGTCACCAGGTTGATCCACAGGATATGAATGGGTAGCAAGGGAACGGGCAGGCCGAGAAGCGGCGCGAGAAACAGCGTCCAGATTTCGCCGGAGTTGCCGGTCATGGTGTAGCGCACGAATTTGCGGATGTTGTCGTAGATGCGCCTGCCTTCGCGCACCGCCGAGACGATGGTGCCGAAATGATCATCCAGCAGCACGAGGCTGGCCGCCTCGCGCGCCACGTCGGTGCCGCCCATGCCCATGGCGACGCCGATGTCTGCGGCGCGCAGTGCGGGCGCGTCATTCACGCCGTCCCCCGTCATGGCGACGCACTGCCCATGCTTCTGCAGCGCCTGCACGATGCGGATCTTCTGCGCCGGATCGGTGCGGGCGTACACCCGCACATCCGGCACGACCGCGGCGAGTGCGGCGTCGTCGAGTGCCGCGAGTTCGGCGCCGGTGAGCACCCGGTCGTGCTCACCGGCAATGCCAAGCTCGCGGGCGATTGCCAGGGCGGTGGCCGGATGATCGCCCGTGATCATCACGGGCGTGATGCCAGCCGTGAGGCATTGCGTGACGGACTGTCTGGCGTCTGCGCGTGGCGGGTCGAGCAGGCCGATCAGACCGATGAGGGTGAGGTCTGCTTCAAGGGAATCGACCGTTGGCGCAACATCCCAGCTCCGTTGCGCCACGGCCAGCACGCGCATGCCGCGCGTGCCCATGGCCTGTGCCACGCCGAGTACAGCCTGTGTGTCGATCGGCTGGGGGCCATGCGCGGTCTGCTGCTGCCCGCACAATGGCAGTACCGACTCCGGCGCACCCTTGGTGCATCCCAGCCAGCGTGCTGCATCGGTGCCATGGTGCACCGTGGTCATGCGCTTGCGTTCGGCATCGAAGGGCAGCTCGCTTTGGCGTGGCAGGCGCAGCCGTAGCGCCCGCACGTCCACGCCGTCGGCCTGCGCCTGCTCGACCAAGGCGGTCTCAGTCGGGTCGCCCTGCCACTGTCCGTCCGTCTGCGCGGGCGCAGCATCGTTGCACAAGGCCGCCGTTTCCCAAAGTGTCGAGGCGGGCAGTCCTCCCCAGGTCTGCCATTCCTGTACCTGCATGCGATTGAGAGTCAGCGTGCCGGTCTTGTCGGAACAGATGGTAGTCACCGAGCCCAGTGTCTCAACCGCGGGGAGTCGCCGTACCAGCGCGTTGTGCCGCGCCATGGTCCTTGCACCGAGGGCCAGCAGCACCGTGACTACGGCGGGCAGTGCTTCCGGAATGGCGGCCACGGCCAAGCTGATGGCGGTGAGCGCCATCAGCACGATCGGCTCGCCGCGCAACACGCCAGTGGTGAAAATCACCGCGCAGATCGCCAGGACCACGAGAGACAGCCGCTTGCCGAACGCGGCCAGACGCCGCTGCAGGGGCGTGCTGTGATCGCCCGCGGTCTGCATCAGCGCGGCGATGCGCCCCAGTTCGCTGCGTTCGCCTGTGGCCACGACCAACCCCGTGCCGCGGCCATGGCTGATCAGAGTGCCTTTGAAGGCCATGTTCAGCCTGTCGCCCAGGGGAAGACTCGCCCCTTCGGTGATGAGGTCCGTGTGTTTCTGCACGGTGACGGATTCACCGGTCAGAGCCGATTCGTCCACCAGCAGCTGCGCCGCGTCGATCAGCCGCAGATCGGCAGGCACCATGTCACCGGCTTCGAGCAGGACCACGTCACCCGGAACGAGATGTCGGGTCTCGATCACCTCGGTTTGGCCGTTGCGCCGCACCCGTGCGTGCGGCACGGCGAGCTGGCGCAGCGCCTGCATCGCATGATCCGCGCGCCACTCCTGCACCATGCCAATGGCCGCGTTGAGCACCAGAATCACCAGAATCGCCACGGTATCGACGATATCGCCAATCATTCCGGACAGCACCCCAGCGGCCAGCAAGACCAGGATCATGAAATCGCGGAACTGGTCGACAAGACGCAGCAACCAGCTGCGCGGTGCTGCTTCCGGCAGGCTGTTGTGACCATGCCGCCGCAGCCGGGCTTCCACGTCATGCGTCGCCAGGCCCTCCGCCGGCCGCACATGCAGAGACGCTGCGACTGCCTCCGCGCTCAGCGCGTGCGCCGCAGGCGTGGCAGAGGGATCACGCTCCGTAGAGGAAGACGACATAGGTGTTGAGCAGATAAACCGCCGTCAGGGCGATGCTGACCCAGCCGACCGCACGTAGAACGCGCCCTTGCGGACGGTAGAACAGGCCGATCATCGCCAGGCCGGTCATCACCACCGCCGATATGGCGGTGACAGCGTGCAGCGGCGAGACATGCGCCAGGAGAGGACCCTGACGATACGCGACATCGTCGATCGCAATGATGACCGCATTGAACAGATTGCTGCCCAGCAGATTGCTCACCGCCATGTCCAGGGCGCGCAATTTGAGCGCCGTGAGCGTGACCGCAAGCTCTGGCAGCGATGTGGCGAGTGCGATGAAAAGGGTGCCGATGAAACTTCGATTCCATCCCAGGGCATCAGCCAGCTGGGCGCCGGCGACTGGGAGCCAAAGTCCAGCTGCGGCCACCACCAGCGCGGCGAGTACAAAGCGTTGCACACTGCGCCATATGGACGGATGGTGCTCCAACTCCGGGCCTGGCCCGGCCGGTGGCGCATCCGCCTTGGGCTGTTTGCCCTCGTAGTGAAACACCATGCGCAACGCAATCAGATACAACAGCACGATCACCGGGCTATAGAGGCCAACGCCGTCCACCGCAAGTTGGCGAACCCCGGGCGTGCTGGCCAGCAGAATGTTCATGCCGACAAAGCCCAGCATCACCACGCCAAACGCGCCAGAAAGCAGATGGGACGAACTCGCCCTGCGGTAGAGTGGTTCGCCGCGCAGCGCAAAGTCCACCACCACGAGAAACGCGAGATTGATCACGCAGCTGCCCAGCGCGTCTCCCACGGCGATATTGGGCGCTTGAGCCAGAGTGACAGCGCTGACGCCTGTCAGCAACTCGGGCAGGGAGGTGACGGAGGCCAGCATCGCCAATCCCACCCAACTGCCGGTCAGACCCCAGACCTCGCCGATCCGCTGGCCTTCCACAGCCAACCTGTATCCCGCCACCGAGATGGCGGCGGCACACAACAGAAATTGCGCAATGAGCCAGAGCAGTTGCAGGTTCACTGCATCTCCCCCGGGCTGCGTCCACCCGGCTGCTTCTGTCTGCGGTCCGCTGGCGCGCGGCATGTCATACTTTGCATCGTTCCCTTCCGGATGAAAAAAGGTCGTACGGGCTTTCGTGACGCCGCGGCCTCGTGACCTTCCAGTACGCAGATTTCATGCCGAATTCCCCGCGCTTGCCCCTCAGTCTGGGTACGTTCGTCCTGCTGGCCCTGATCGTTTCCGGGATTTCACCATACGACCGTGGCACCTGGCTGCTGGAAGTTGCCCCCGTGCTCGTCGCCCTCCCCGTGCTGGCGTGGACGTGGCAGCGCTTTCCGCTCACGCCGTTGCTGTACTGGCTGATTGCGCTACATGCGCTGGTCCTCATCGCCGGGGGCGCATCAACCTACGCGCGCGTTCCACTGGGTTTCTGGTTGCAGGACTGGCTGCATCTCGCGCGCAACCCCTACGACAAGATCGGGCATTTCATGCAAGGGCTGGTTCCGGCGCTGGTCGCACGGGAGATTCTGCTGCGGGGTGGCCACATGCAGCGGGGCAGGATGGTCAATGTTCTGAGTGTTTGTGTAGCGCTGGCGATCAGCGCCTTCTATGAACTGATCGAATGGTGGACGGCACTGGCGCTGGGTGGTGGCGCGGTGGATTTTCTCGGCACACAGGGGGACCCATGGGACACGCAGTCGGACATGCTTTTCGCACTGATCGGCGCCACTCTGGGCGTGCTTCTGTACGCGCGCTGGCAGGACCGGCAAATGGCCGCTCTCGATCCGCGCTGACCGCCGCGGCACACTCTGCAACATCTGTATGCAACTATTCACCGCGATGCGCGCGGGGACGCTGCACAATCGGGTGGACTTGCCGGGTGCCGACCCCGGACATCCCGAGGAGATTGAACATGCATTGCACCCTCGCCGCAAACGTCCTCGCCCCTGCGCTGATTGCGGTACTGACGATCGGCAGCGCAAGCGCCTTCGCTGCGACTGCTCCTGCTGGCAAATTCACCGCCACTGCCAAGGTGTCATCGATCGACGAAGCTGCCGCGCAAGGTGCGCAGATTTTCGCCAACGACACGTTCGGTACCAAGCAGACCTGGGTGCCGGCCAACGCCTTCAACAGCCATCTGATGACCTGCGCCGCCTGCCACACGGATGGCGGCAAGACCGAAGGCGTCACTCCTGCCGGAGCACACCTGCCCAGCTTGATTGGCGCCGCTGCAAAGTATCCGAAATTCAAGGGCAAGAAACATGCGGTCTATACCCTGGAGCGGCAGATTGTGCATTGCGTGCGCGCTGGCATCATGGGCAAACCCCCGGCTTACAACAGCCCTGAAATGATCGACCTCGTGGCCTATCTCAACCAGATATCCAAGGGAGTGACGATGGGGCAGCAGTTCAAATGAGGGCACTGCATTGGGCCGTGGCGGGGCTGATCGGCGCAATGCTGACCGCCTCCGCGCAGGCCGCGTCCGCTTCTGACATGCTCAAGCTGGCGCAGTCTCAAGGCTGCTTTTCCTGCCATGCCATCGATCACAAAAAGGTGGGGCCGGCGTACGTGGCGGTGGCGCAACGCTACGCCCACAACCCCAATGCCGCAACCATCCTGCAAGACGCCATACTGAATGGTCACCAAGGCAGTTGGGGTGTGATTCCCATGCCTGCGTATGCGCCTGACGGCTACCTCAACCCGCATCAGGCGCTCGATCTGGCCAAGTGGATCTTGAGCCTGAAGCCGAAGGGCTGAGCCCAGCGCCTCACTTTTTCTTGTGCCGATCAGGCACGATGGTGACGATGTCCGGGCGCACGGCCTGCGGCGATATCGGCTTGGCAGGGGACTTGTCTGCCTTGGGTTTCTTGACTTCCTTGTTCGTACGTTGTTGGCCTTTGGGCATGGTCATGCTCCTCGTGGTGTGCAGTGTCCCGCAGCGGGAACAAAAAAACCGCAGCCTAGGCTGCGGTTTTTCGTATGAGCCCTTGCGGGATCAGAGTGCCGTCACGTTGGAGGCTTGCAGGCCCTTGGGGCCTTGCTTGACTTCGAATTGAACGCGCTGGTTTTCAGCCAGGGTCTTGAAGCCGTTGCCTTGAATTTCGCTGAAATGCACGAACAGATCAGCATCGCCGCCGTCTTGGGCGATGAAGCCAAAGCCCTTGCTTTCGTTAAACCATTTGACGGAGCCAGTTTGCATAGCCATTTTTTGAGTTCCTAAAAGTGAGCTGCGCAGCAACATGCCAGCGCAGTGCAGAAACACGCCAGAAATCACTTGGGGAATTCAATCAGGCCACAATCCGCTGAGAACAGACAGAAAGGGTTTCGACGATCTTCTTCAAAACGACATACTTTTGCGTTTACTACGAAAGAGATTATAGACGGCTTTCGATTCGGGTGCTCGGTTGAAGATGGGCATGGTGCAAAATGCAGGCACAGGCTGCACGCTGTGTGGCAGAAACCGGACCGTCCCTTGATCGAACCCCTGCTCCTCACCACCGCGCGCGTCTCCACGTTCATCAATGATCGGACGCTCACCGGAGCGAGCGGTTTTTTCTTTGCGCGTGACGAGCGGCTGTTTCTGGTGACCAGCCGGCATGTGGTGATCGACGCGCCGAGCGGCCACCACCCGAACCGCATCGAAATCGAGCTCCATACCCACGAAGACAACCTCACGAGACACACCGCGTTGTCGGTGCTGCTCTATCGCGACGGAAAAAGCATCTGGCGTCAAGGAAAGGATGCCGGGGGAGAAATCGACGTGGCGGTGATCGAACTCGACCGTGCGGCGATGCCGGAGTCGCTGGCGATCCGCAGCTTCACTCCGGCGCATCTGCAAAGTTCGCTCGACGAAGTGGAAGTGGGGACGTCCTTGCTTGTGGTGGGTTTTCCGCTCGGCTTCCACGATACGCTGCATCACCTGCCCGTGGTGCGCCAGGCCGTGATTGCCTCGTCATTCGGTCTTCGCTTCCAGGGTCAGGGCTACTTTCTCACCGACGCGCGCACGCATCGGGGCACCAGCGGGGCACCTGTGGTGATGCGCAGTTCGGAGACGCGCGACGAGCTGCCCTGGAAATTGCTCGGCGTGCATTCCGCGCGGATTGATATGGGCGGGCGCGATTTGCGGCTTGACGAATCGCTCGGTCTGAACTGCGCCTGGTACGCGGACATTCTGCTCACCCTCACGGCGCCTGCCGAAGAAGCACAAGCGTCCGAGGCGGTCGATTCGGTCGACCACGGCCCCACGCCCGTCAAAACATAAGAGCGCTGCAGCCCGCGCAGTTGTCGCAGACCAACGGGCACGGGCTGGGCATGACTTATGCTGTATCAGATTGATACAGCCCCTCTGCGCAGACTGCTTTCGCTTCGATGACCGGCCTCGAACTCACCCTGCTTTACCTGGTCGCCGCTGTGATCGGCGTGGCGTTGTTTCGTGCGATGTCCATGCCGCCCATGCTCGGCTATCTGGCCGTGGGCGTGGTGATCGGGCCGAACGCGTTGGCCCTTGCGGGAGACACCTCGGGCATGCAGCACCTGGCCGAATTCGGTGTGGTGTTCCTGATGTTTTCCATCGGCCTGGAGTTCAGCCTCGGGCAGCTCAAGGCCATGCGCTCCTTGGTGTTCGGCCTGGGCGCGGCGCAGATGGCATCCGCCATGGCAATGGTCTTGCTCGGCAGCGTGGCGTTCGCATTCCTCCTGCCGACATTCTGGGTGCAGCCCATCGGCGCGGGCATTGCGATTGGTGGCGCGTTTGCCATGTCTTCCACGGCCATCGTGGTCAAGCTGCTGGCCGAGAAAATCGAACTCGATTCCGAGCACGGCCGCCACATCATGGGCGTGCTGCTGTTTCAGGATCTGGCGGTGGTACCGCTGCTGATCCTCATTCCCGCCCTGGCCTCGCATAGCAGCGATCTGTCTTGGTTGCTGACGCTGGCGCTGATCAAGGCGGTGCTGGTGCTGGCCGTCATCCTGCTGGCAGGCGGGCGACTGCTGCAACCCTGGTTGCGCATCGTCGTGCGGCGCAAATCGGATGAATTGTTCATGCTCAACCTGCTGCTTCTGACCTTGGGGCTTGCGTGGATTACGGAACTGGCCGGTCTGTCGATGGCACTGGGTGCCTTTCTCGCCGGGATGTTGATTGCTGAAACCCCCTACAAGGCGCAGGTGGAGGCAGATATCCGTCCCTTCCGCGACGTGTTGCTGGGGTTGTTTTTCATCACCATTGGCATGCTGCTCGATTGGCGCCTGGTGCTGGCGCAATGGTGGCTGGTGCTGCTGCTGGCCGCGCTGCCGCCGCTGACCAAGGCGGCACTGGTGTTCGGCATTGAGCGACTGCGCAAGACGCCGCCCGGCGTGAGCCTGCGTGCGGCGCTTTGGTTGGCTCCGGCAGGGGAATTCGGCATCGTGCTGCTCAACATCACCTCGGACAACAAGCTCATTCCCCCCGAGGTGCTCAACCCGGTGCTGGCGGCGATGGTGATCTCCATGCTCTATACCCCGTTGCTGGGGCAGTACATCGACCGCATCGTGCTGAAAGTGTCGTCGGCGGACTGGATGTTGGCTTCGCTGCAGCTCACCAATATTGCGCGCAGCACCATCAAGGCGCAGAACCACGTCATCATCTGCGGTTTTGGCCGTTGTGGGCAGAACCTCGCACGCCTGCTCGATACCGAGCACATTCCACATATTGCGCTGGACCTCGACCCCGACCGAGTGGCGCAGACCAAGGCTGCCGGGCAGAACGTGGTCTATGGCGACTCCACCCGCCTCGCCACGCTGCAGGCGGCAGGGCTGCAACGCGCCAGTGCGGTGGTCATCACCTATGTCGAAACACATTCTGCGCTGCGCATCCTGCACCTGATGCGCGAGCATGCGCCGCATGTGCCGGTGGTCGTACGCACCATGGACGATGGTCCGCTGGAAGAACTGCGCCAGGCTGGTGCGGCCGAGGTGGTGCCCGAAATCCTGGAAGGCTCGCTGATGCTGGCCTCGCACACCCTGGCGCTGGTGGGTGTGCCGCTGCCGCGCGTGCTCAAACGGGTGCGGCATGCCCGGGCGCAGCGCTACGGTCTGTTGCGCGACTGGTTTCATGGAAGCGACGACGCCTCGCTGGAAGACGCCGATCAGCCGCGCCTGCAGTCCGTGACACTTTCCGCCGAGGCGGCTGCGGTGGGGCAAATGCTGCGTGTAGTCAGCCGAGAAGGCGCCCGCGTGACGCAGGTGCGGCGCGGTAACGGTCAGGTGCTCAAGCCCGTGCCCACGCTGCAACTGCAGGAAGGCGATACCGTGGTGCTCTCCGGTCTGCCCGATGCGCTGGCCATAGCGGAACAGGCCTTGTTGCGCGGCTGAACACGCCGCGTCGGCATTGGTCTATGCTGTGCGGATTCCCAGCCTCTGCCCGGATCCGCCGTGTCCATTCAACCTGATGCCTTTGCTCCCACCAGCCCGACGCGGGTGATCGACGCCGCACCGGCATCGCCACAGGAAGCGGTGATCGAGCGTGCGCTCCGGCCGCAACAACTCGACGACTATGTCGGCCAAGTGCGGGTGCGCGAACAACTCGACATTTTCATCGGCGCGGCGCGCAAACGTAGCGAAGCGTTGGACCATGTGCTGCTGTTTGGCCCGCCGGGCCTGGGCAAGACGACGCTGGCGCACATCGTGGCGCGGGAAATGGGCGTGAACCTGCGTTCCACCTCGGGGCCGGTTCTGGAGCGCGCGGGTGATCTGGCCGCGCTGCTCACCAACCTCGAACGCAACGACGTGCTGTTCATCGATGAGATCCACCGCCTCTCGCCCGTGGTCGAGGAGATTCTCTACCCGGCGCTCGAGGACTATCAGATCGACATTCTGATCGGCGAAGGGCCGGGCGCGCGCAGCGTCAAAATCGACCTGCAGCCCTTCACTCTGGTGGGCGCCACCACGCGCGCCGGCATGCTGACCAATCCGCTGCGCGACCGTTTCGGTATCGTCGCGCGGCTGGAGTTTTATACGGCGGAAGAACTGGCGCGTATCGTCCTGCGCTCTGCGGGCTTGCTCGGCGCGGTCATCGACCCGGCGGGGTCGGCGGAGATTGCACGCCGAGCCCGCGGCACGCCGCGCATCGCCAACCGCCTGCTGCGCCGGGTGCGCGACTATGCCGAGATGAAAGCCTCAGGACACATCACCGCGGCGGTGGCCGATGCCGCGCTGAAGATGCTCGACGTCGATCCACTGGGATTCGACGTCATGGACCGCAAATTGCTCGAAGCCGTGGTGCACCGATTCGATGGCGGGCCAGTCGGCCTGGACAATCTGGCCGCAGCCATCGGCGAAGAGCGCGACACGATCGAGGATGTGATCGAGCCCTACCTCATCCAGCAGGGCTATCTGCAGCGCACCCCGCGCGGGCGTATCGCCACGGCCGCGACTTACGCGCACCTCGGCTTGGCTGCACCGCAACGCGCAGGGGGCGACCTGTTCGGCACCTGAGCCGCGTCTGGCCGCCATTTTCAATAGGCCAAGTAGCCGTTCGGCGCGAGCGCGCTGGTGTTCTCCAGTCCGGTGGCAATGGAGCGGCCATAGAAAAACGGCAGGCCCAGATCGACTAGCCCCGGAATGGCGGAAGTGCCGGCCAACGCGGGGAGTGCGGTGTTCTGCGTCTGGAACATGCTCAGCGCATTGCCGATCACGATGGTCTGCGCCGTGCCCCATGTGCCGCTGCTGGATTCCAGGCTGGCGGACAGGCTGAACGCGCTCGAAGGACAGTAAAAACTTGAGGTCTGGGAGCAGGTTGGCACGCCCATGAGATTCAGGTAATAGCCGTTGGATCCGCTATCGACAAAACCGGACTCGGTCGTGCCATTGACGGTCATGCGGAGATTTCCCGTGGCGTCGAGCGGATAGATTTGTCCACTACTCAATGCGTTGTTTGCCTCGGTGTTGATGCCGAAGATGAGCGCGCCCGCCGCGCTCGCCGCGCCATTGGGCAGCGGCACGCCGGGCAGGGCCAGGATGCTGCCGTTGTTGTCGGTGGCAAACTTCGCAATCGGGTTGATGCCTTGCTGCGTCAAGGCGGCGGTGGACGGTGTGCAGGTCCCACCGCTGCACGCGAAATAGACACTGTTGCTGGGGTTGCTGGTACAAGCCGCACCGCAGTCGTGCACAAAGTTGCTGATGCCGAGGATGCCATTGGCAATGGTCGAAAAATTGTTGGCAAAGTCCGCGCCTCCTTGCGATGTGCAGGCACTCGGCGCGGCTGGCAGTGTCGAGTCGTTCATCACTTGAACAGGGATGGAGGACGTGGTGGCCTCCCCGCCGATCTGAACGCTCGCTCGCCGCATGCTGCCCCAAGCATAGCCGGAGGCGAACTGTGCACAGGCTGCGAGTGTTTCACCGCTGGTGGAAATGGTGGGCAGCGCAGTCAACATGGAGGAGTTCAACGCACTGTAAAACAGCCGCAAACCCGCGGAACCTGTGTCCACCATCACATTGGGGACGGTCTGGCAGGTGCTGGTACTTGGCTTGCATACCGTGACGCTGACATACGGCGAATTCGCTGTCAGCGTGGCGGTATTGCTCGGGAACTGGCGAATGTTGATCGCGACGACATTGTTTCCCGTCGCCGTGGGCAGGCCGGACACGCCGCCTAGATTGGTGTTGTCGCCCGGGCTGATCGCGCTGAGGTCGGTGTTGTAGCTCGGCGTGGTGGGCGCGGGCGTGCTGCTGCTTGAGCCTCCGCCGCCACAGGCTGTGAGTAGCAGGGCAGTGCCGAGTGCGGTGGCAGCGACAAGGAAGCGTAGGGAAAGGGCGCGTTGCAGGTGCAGCATCGTCGTCTGGGTCCTGTCAGATCAAAGAAGGGTCGTGATCACGATGGGATATGAATCGAACGGCTTGCTGAATGACGGTGTCTCATTTCTGGCGCTGCTCAAAATGCCCAGTAGCCGTATGGCGCGCTGGAATTGCTGCCCTCGATGCCGGTGGCAATGGAGCGACCATAGAAAAGTGGCAGGCCCAGATCGGCGAAATGGGCGATGGCCGCGGTTCCGCCCAGCGCAGGCAAGGCGGTGAACTGGGTGGCGAACATGTCTTGTGCATTGCCGATCACGATCGTTTGCGCGGTCGAGGCGCCTTTGAGCTGAACGGAAAGGGACACGGGACTCTTCGGGCAATACCAGCTCGACGCGGCCGTCGGCGTGCAGCGCGTCACGCGGGGGTCCAGATCCAGGAAGTAGCCGTTGGAGCCGCTGTCGATGAAGCCTCTTCCTGCCGCACCGTCGATGGCTCCGCTGATGTAGGCGTCCTGTCCGATCGGGAACACGTCAGCCCCCGCGGGCAGAGCGTTGTTTGCCTGCGTGCCGATGCCAAAGGTCAGCGTTCCGTTGGCGCTGTTGGCGCCCCCTGGTACCGGAATGGCAGGCAGGGTCAGAATGCTGCCGTTATTGTCAGCAGGGAAGGCGGAGATCGGGTTCGTTCCCTGCTGGGAGAGTTCTGCGCTGGTTTCGGTGCAGGTGCCGCTGGCGCAGGAAAAATACATTGGGGGGCGCTGATCGGCTGGTGTTGCTGCGGTGCAGGCCAGACCGCAGTCTTGGATGAAATTACTGATGCCCAGAATGCCGTTGGCAACCGGGGCGAAGCGCGTAGCGAAATCCACGCCTTGTGCGCTGCAGGTCGAGGGTGGGGTCGGCAGCGACGGATCATTCATGAATTGGATGGGGATGGCCGATGTGGTGGTTTCACCGCCGATCTTGATCGTGGCCATGTGCATGCTGCCCCAGGCAAAGCCCGATGCGAATTGGGCGCAGGCGGCAAGCGTGCTGCCTGCGGAGAGCAGGCCAGGCAGATTGACGGTGATCTTGTTCGCGTAAAGCCGCAAACCTGCCGAGCCGGTGTCGACCATCACGTCGGGAATGGTCTGGCAGTTGTTGCCGAGGTCGCAGATAGTCACGTCCACATACGGCGTGTTGGCGGTGATGGTGGCGGCATTGCTTTCGAACTGGCGCACGCTCACCGGAACCACATTACTTCCAGTGGCCGCGTCGGGCAGGGTCACAGCTGGCGTGGGCGGTGGAGGGCTGCCTCCGCCGCCGCAGGCAGTCAGGAGCAGGCTTGCGCTGAAAAAGACGCCCAGAAACCGGGTCCGCCTGGTGCGTGAAAGCACTGAATCGCGCATGCCGGGTCAACTCAGGGTTGAAGGGCGCGTGGGTCGAAATCTGCCGGGACGAGAGACGGCACCCAGGCAACGCCGACGAAGCCGCGCATCCGCCCAGCGCTGTGCACAATGATGTCGCTTCCTTGGACCATGGAGACATTGAGTTGTTGCGTCTGCGTCTTTGCAGCTTGCAGGAAGGGCGCAAAGTAGGTGCCGAGAAGCTGCTGCAGGTCGGGCTTGAATGGGCCTTTCCAGGTGAGGGCAAACACCGTTCCCGCAGCGTCGGCATATTCAGTGACCGTGATGCCTTGCGGCGTCTGCACCGTTTGCGACTGCACGGCGGACGTGCCGGCCGATGTGCCTGCCGCCGTCTTTGCCGAGAACCTTTGCACCTGACCAACCGGGTGGCCGTCGTGAGCTGCCTCCGACAGCGGGTGGCCCAGACCGGCGTGCGCGGTGGCGCTGCTCAGCGTCAGAAAAAAGCCGATCAGGGGGAGGAATAACGGAGAACGCGATGCGGTCATGAGGAATTGGGGGACGTGATGATGTGACTGCAGTCTAACGATTTGGCTCGCCCGGTCCGACGCGAATGACAGGAAAAACGCGCGAAATATGCA
>JBAUTC010000269.1:0-10511 GCA_049582025.1 Thiomonas sp. | reverse complement strand
CACCTGGTGTTGTCTGCCGTATTGCCGACGCCCATTGTGGGGGCATGCGTCAATGATGCCGACGGATGGAAGACTCAAATTATCTACGCAGACCTTCACAATCCACCTGCGCCAAGGCGCCTGCAAGATCTGCCGCCTCGCAATTTCTGCGGTCCCCCATCGTGCCGTTCGGCATCGGTCAGAGCGCCGTGGCGCCGTCGCATTGCATGGAGCCACCATGAATTGGTCCGCTGAGCAGACTTCAAGGTTTGCGCATGCACGCACTCGCCCTGTCAGAGGTTGGGTTGCGGTGATTCCTGCTGCCGATGTGTGCACGGCGATCACAACGAGCAGTCGTGACATTGCAGACTTGGAATTCGGACCACGAGTTCAACGTGATTTTGACCAGCGTCTCATGGAGAGCCGGCAAGGATCGGCTGCCAGTTTCCCGAAAGCGCTCAGTGCCGGCGCCTGCCGCCGATGTGACGGAAGTAGTCTGCGAGCCAATATTTACGTTGACGTAAACGGAAGGTAAGATTCGGCATATCACGCCTGCCGCCAGAGCAGCGCACCCGGAGACTGACAATATGATCACCGCCCCCGCTACCCTGTCCGTCGAGAAGGACGCGGCTATCCGTCTGCGTTTTTCCCGCCAGGGCCTGATGCAACTCCCCAGCGCGGATAGCGTGCTGCGGCCGGGGCCGGGTGAGGTGGGGATGCAGCAGGCTGGCGCGCCGGTTCCCAGGTTCGCCTGAAGACAGAGATCAAACGAGGAGACACCCATGCAAATACCCGGTCTGGACTTTCAACTTGGCGAGGATATCGACGCTCTGCGCGAGGCCGTGCGCGACTTCGCGGACAAGGAAATCGCCCCGCGCGCGGCCGAGATCGACCGCACCGACCAGTTTCCGATGGACCTGTGGCGGAAGTTCGGTGACCTGGGCCTGCTGGGCGTGACGGTGCCCGAGGCGGACGGCGGCAGCGGCATGGGCTATCTGGCGCACATGGTGGCTATGGAGGAAATCTCCCGTGCCAGTGCCTCGGTGGCGCTGAGCTACGGCGCGCATTCCAATCTGTGCGTCAACCAGGTCCGCCGCAACGGCAATGCCGCGCAGAAGGCCAAATACCTGCCCAAGTTGCTGAGCGGCGAGCATGTGGGCGCGCTGGCGATGAGCGAGCCGGGCGCCGGCAGTGATGTGGTGAGCATGAAGCTGCGCGCCGACAGGCGCGGAGACGCCTACGTCCTCAACGGCAGCAAGATGTGGATCACCAACGGGCCGGATGCCGACGTGCTTGTCGTCTACGCCAAGACCGACCCCGCAGCCGGCTCCAAGGGCATCACCGCCTTCCTGGTGGAGAAGGGCTTCAAGGGCTTTTCGGTGGCGCAGAAACTGGACAAGCTCGGCATGCGCGGCAGCCATACCGGCGAGCTGGTATTCCAGGATTGCGAGGTCCCGGCCGAGAACGTGCTGGGCACGCTGGGCGGCGGGGTCAAGGTGCTGATGAGCGGCCTCGACTACGAGCGCGCCGTGCTGGCGGGCGGGCCGGTGGGCATCATGCAGGCGGTGATGGACAACGTGGTGCCCTATGTGCACGACCGTAAGCAGTTTGGCACCGCCATCGGCGAGTTCCAGCTCATTCAGGGCAAGCTGGCCGATATGTACACCGTGCTGCAGGCCGCGCGCAGCCTGCTCTACACCGTGGGCAAGAACCTCGACGCGCTGGGCGACGGCCACGCCCGCAGCGTGCGCAAGGACTGCGCGGCGGTCATTCTGTGGTGCGCCGAGAAGGCCACCTGGATGGCGGGTGAGGGCATCCAGATCTTCGGCGGAAACGGCTATATCAACGAGTACCCGCTGGGCCGGCTGTGGCGGGATGCCAAGCTGTACGAGATCGGCGCCGGCACCAGCGAGATCCGCCGCATGCTCATCGGCCGCGAGCTGTTTGCGCAGACCGCCTGAGCGCGCCGCATGCGCAGCGCATTCGAGGGGTCAGGCGTGCTTGATCGGCAGGCCCACCGCGTCCAGCGTGGTGTCCAGCCGTTGCGCGGCCGCCGCCGCGTCCTTCCACTTGTCCAGGCCGAACAGGCCGAGGCGAAAGCTCATGTAGTCGGCGGGTTCGTCGCAGGCCAGCGGCACTCCGGCGGCCACCTGCATGCCTTGCGCCGCGAACTTCTTGCCGTTCTGGATGTCCGGGTCGCGGGTGTAGCTCACCACCACGCCGGGGGCCTGAAAGCCCGGGGCGGCCACGCTCTTGACGCCGCGCCGGGCCAGAGAGGCCCGCGCCGCCTCGCCCAGTTCGATCTGCGCGGCCTTGAGTGCGGGCAGGCCGTAGTCGAACGCCTCGCGCATCTGGTCGCGCACTTCCGCCAGGGTGTCTGTGGGCATGGTGGCGTGATAGGCGTGCGTGCCCTTTTCGTAGGCCTGCATGATCTGGTGCCACTTCTTGAGGTCACAGGAATAGCTGTCGCTTTGCGTCTGCTCCATGCGCGCCAGGGCGGCGGCGCTGAGCATGGCGAAGCCGCAGCAGGGCTGGCCGCTCCAGCCCTTTTGCGGGGCGGAGACCAGAACGTCCACGCCGGTGGCCTGCATGTCCACCCACATCGCACCGGATGCGATGCAGTCGAGCACGAACAGACCGCCCACGGCATGCACGGCGTCGGCCACGGCGCGCAGGTAGTCGTCGGGCAGCATCATCCCGGCGGAGGTTTCCACATGCGGGGCGAACACCACGGCGGGCTTTTCGCGGGCGATGGTGGCCACCACCTCGGCAATCGGCGCCGGCGCGAAGGGCGACTCGGATTCTTCGGCGAGGCGCCGCGCCTTGAGCACCGTCACCTTGTCGGACAGATGCCCGGTCTCGATGATCTGGCTCCAGCGATAGCTGAACCAGCCATTGCGCACGATGAGCACCTGCGCGCCCTGCACGAACTGCCGCGCCACCGCCTCCATGGCAAAGGTGCCACTGCCGGGCACAATGACCGCGGCCTGCGCGTTGTACGCCTGCTTGAGCATGGAGGACAGGTCGCGCATGACCTGCTGGAACTTCGCCGACATGTGGTTGAGCGAGCGGTCGGTGTAGACCACCGAATACTCCAGCAGTCCATCGGGATCGACATCGGGCAGCAGTGCGGGCATGAGAAGTCTCCTGTTCTTGGGAAAAGAAAAAATCGGCGCGGCGCGCGCGCGGACAATCAGAAAAGCCTAGCACGCAGGGTGTTGAATCGCCGACGGCTTTGCCTTGTCGCTGGCGCGGCCTTACAGTCTCCCGGGTTGTTCTGTCTTGCAGGTGCCCGATGAATCAGTTTCCACCCCGCCTCGACTCGCCCGTTGCTTTTGCCATGGCGCGCACCATGCTGGACGGCTTCAATCGCCATTACCGGCTGTTCCGTCAGGTGAGCGCCGCCGCTAAGGCGCGCTTCGAGCAGGCCGACTGGGCCGGGCAGCAAATGGCGCAGCGTGAGCGCATCGCCTTCTACGACCAGCGGGTGGACGAGGCTACAGAGCGCCTGCAGAGCGAGCTCGACGCGGGCAACCAGCCCATGGAGATCTGGCAGCAGGCCAAGCTGCACTACATCGGCCTGCTCACCAATCACCATCAGCCCGAACTGGCCGAAACCTTTTTCAACTCGGTGACGACCAAGATCCTGCGGCGCGAGCATTTCAACAACGAGTTCCTGTTCGTGCGCCCCGCGGTGTCCACCGAATACATCGAAAACGAGGAACCGGCGGCCAAGCCGACATTCCGCGTGTATTACCCGCATACCCACGAGGCGCTGCACATCTGCCTGCGCCGCGCCATCGAGAACTTCCAGCTCGCGCTGCCGTTCGAGGACCTGGATCGCGACGTGGACCAGGTGATTGCCGCGGTGCGCAAGCGCTTTGGCAGCGATGTGCGTCTGCGCGCCAACTTCCAGATCCAGATGCTCGATTCGCTGTTCTATCGCAACAAGGGCGCGTACGCGGTGGGCAAGGTGATCAACGGTTTCACCGAGTTTCCGCTGGCGCTGCCCATCCTGCACGACCCACACGGCCAGCTGTATATCGACACCGTGCTGCTCACCGAGGACGATCTGTTGCTGCTGTTCTCCTTTGCCCGCGCCTACTTCATGGTGGACATGGAGATTCCGTCGGCCTATGTGCAGTTCCTGCGCAGCCTCATGGCGCGCAAGCCTCGCGCCGAGCTGTACAACGCGCTCGGCCTGGCCAAGCAGGGCAAGACGCTGTTCTACCGCGACTTTCTCTATCACCTGCGGCATTCGAGTGACCAGTTCATCGTGGCGCCGGGCATCAAAGGCATGGTGATGGTGGTGTTCACCCTGCCGTCCTTTCCCTTCGTGTTTAAGGTCATCAAGGACTTCTATCCGCCGCAGAAGGACACCACGCGGGACAAGATCAAGGGCAAATACCTGCTGGTCAAGCAGCACGACCGGGTGGGCCGCATGGCCGAAACGCTGGAGTATTCCAACGTGGCGTTCGAGCGCGCGCGCTTCTCGCCCGAGCTGATCAAGGAGATCGAGACCTTCTGCCCCTCGCAGCTCGAATACGACGGCGACACCATCATCATCCGCCATTGCTACATTGAGCGGCGCATGATCCCACTCAACATCTACCTGCAGGAAGCCGACGATGCCCAGCTCGAAGCCGCGGTCATCGAGTACGGCAACGCCATCAAGGACATGGTGGCGGCCAACATCTTCCCCGGGGACATGCTGTGGAAGAACTTCGGCATCACCCGCCATGGCAAAGTGGTGTTCTACGACTACGACGAAATCGAATACATCACCGACTGCAACTTCCGCCGCGTGCCCCCGCCGCGCAACGAGGAGGACGAAATGGCCGCCGAGCCTTGGTACGCGGTCGGCCCGCACGACGTGTTTCCCGAAACCTTCGCCCAGTTCCTTCTCGGCAACCCCAAGGTGCGCGCCGTGTTCCTGCGCCACCATGCCGACCTGCTCGATGCGACGTTCTGGCAGGAGCACCAGAGCCATATCCGCAAAGGCCATCTGTACGACGTGTTCACTTACGACGCCTCGCGCCGCTTCGGCCGGAGGGCGACGCAGCCTGCCAGTATTCCCCCTTCTCAACCTGAAATGGAGACCACACCATGACCGATCCGATCGTGATTGTTTCTGCCGCTCGCACGCCCATTGGCGGCCTGCTCGGTGACTTTGCCGCTGTTCCCGCCTGGGAGCTGGGCGCTACCGCGATTGCCGCTGCGGTGCAGCGCGCGGGCATTGCGGGCGAACTGGTGAACGAAGTGCTCCTGGGAAACTGCCTGATGGCCGGCCAGGGCCAGGCTCCGGCGCGCCAGGCGACGCTCAAAGCCGGGCTGCCGCAATCCGCCGGAGCCGTCACCCTGTCGAAAATGTGTGGTTCGGGAATGCGGGCGACGATGTTCGCGCATGACATGCTGGCCGTCGGCTCGGCGGACGTGATGGTGGCCGGAGGCATGGAAAGCATGACCAACGCCCCGCACCTGGCCTTCGTGCGCAAGGGTGTGAAATATGGCCTCACCCAGTTCTACGATCACATGGCGCTCGACGGCCTGGAAGACGCGTATGACCGCGGCAAGGCCATGGGCGTGTTCGCCGAGCAGTGCGTGGCCAAGTACAACTTCAGCCGTGAGGAGATGGACAACTTCGCCATTTCTTCCACCGAGCGCAGCAGGGCGGCGAATGAAGACGGCAGTTTCGATTGGGAAATGGCGCCGGTGACGGTGAGCGGGCGGGGCGGCGAGGTGCAGATCAGCCGCGACGAGCAGCCGTTCAAGGCCAAGCTCGACAAGATCCCCGGCCTCAAGCCCGCGTTCAAGAAGGACGGCGCGATCACCGCGGCCACCTCATCGAGCATTTCCGATGGCGCCGCCGCCCTGGTGCTGATGCGCCAGTCCACCGCCGACAAGCTCGGCTGCAAGCCGGTGGCGCGCATCGTGTCGCATGCGGTGCATGCCCAGGCGCCCGACTGGTTCACCACCGCGCCGGTCGGTGCCATCCAGAAGGTGCTCGACAAATCCGGCTGGAAAGCGACCGACGTCGACCTGTGGGAAGTGAACGAAGCCTTCGCCGCGGTCACCATGGCGGCGATGCGCGAGTTCAGCCTGCCGCATGACATTGTCAACGTGCACGGCGGTGCGGTGGCGCTGGGTCACCCCATAGGCGCATCGGGTGCGCGCATCGTCGTCACCCTGTTGGGTGCGCTGCGCAAACGCGGCCTGAAGCGCGGCGTGGCCGCGCTGTGCATCGGCGGTGGCGAGGCGACGGCCATGGCCGTGGAACTGTTGTAAGGCCATGCTGCTCTCCGACGACCACCGACTGATCCGCGACGCGGTGCGCGACTACGCGCAAGCCGAGATTGCGCCGCACGCGGCAAGCTGGGCGCGCGAGGCGCGATTTCCGCGCGAGGCGCTGCAGGGCCTGGCCGCCCTGGGATGCCTGGGCATCGCCGTGCCCACCGAGTGGGACGGCGCGGGCCTGGACTACCTTGCGCTGGCGCTCTCCATCGAGGAAATCGCCGCGGCAGACGGCGCCACCAGCACGATTGTGAGCGTGAACAACTGCCCGGTCTGCTCCATCCTGATGGCCTGGGGCAGCGAAGCGCAGAAGGAACAGTGGCTGCGCCCGGTGGCCCGCGGAGAGTGGATCGGCGCCTTCGCGTTGACAGAGCCGCAGGCGGGATCGGACGCCTCGAATCTCCGAACGACGGCGCGGCTGGACGGCGACCACTATGTGATCGACGGCGTCAAGCAGTTCATCACCAGCGGCAAGCATGGCGGAATGGCCATCGTGCTTGCGGCCACCGACCGCGCCGCGGGAAAGAAGGGCATCAGCGCCTTTCTCGTGCCCACCGATGCGCCGGGCTACATCGTTGACCGCCTGGAAGACAAGGCAGGGCAGGCCGCCAGCGACACCGCGCAGATCCGCTTCGACGCCTGCCGGGTGCCGGTGGGCAACCGCATCGGGGCGGAGGGCGAGGGCTACAAGATCGCGCTTTCCGGGTTGGAGGGCGGACGCATCGGCATTGCCTCGCAGGCGGTGGGCATGGCACGCGCGGCGTTCGAGGCGGCGCTGGCCTATGCCCGCGAACGCAGCGCCTTTGGCAAGCCCATCGTCGAGCATCAGGCGGTGCAGTTCCGCCTGGCCGAGATGGCCACGCAAATCGAATCGGCGCGGCAACTGGTGTGGCACGCCGCCAGCCTGAAGGACGCTGGCCAGCCCTGTCTGAAAGAGGCGGCGATGGCCAAGCTGGTGGCCAGTGAAATGGCCGAACGCGTGTGCAGTGACGCAATGCAGATCCACGGCGGCTATGGGTACGTGGCCGATTTTCCAGTGGAGCGCATCTGGCGTGACGTGCGGGTTTGTCAGATCTACGAAGGTACCAGCGACGTGCAGAAAATGCTGATTGCACGTGCCCTCTGAGGCGCGGTTGAAGAACAACACAACAGGAGACTCCAATGCCCGTCAGCCCGATCACCTTTTTCTTCGACTTCTCCTCGCCCTATGCCTACCTGGCGAGCACGCAGCTTGAGGCCCTCGCCGCCAGGCATCTGCGTGACATCGAGTGGGTGCCGGTGCTGCTCGGCCCCGTGTTCGCCGCGACCGGCTGCCGGCCGCTGGTCGATCAGCCGCTCAAGGGCGACTATGCACGCATCGACATGCTGCGCATGGCCCGCTATCTGGGCGTGCCCTTTGTGCACCCCGAACCGTTTCCGATTGCCACCTATCAGGCGGCGCGGGTGCTCATCGGCCTGCAGCGCGACCTGCCCGCGCAGGCCACGCCCTGGCTGCATCGCTGCTACGCGGCCTACTTTGCCGACAACCGCAACATCGCCGAACTGCCGGTGCTAGAAGCGCTGGCGCAGGAACAGGGCTTGCCGGCCGACGCGGTTGCACGCTACACCGCAGACCCGGCCATCAAGGCGCAACTCAAGGCCAACTGCGACCGCGCGCTGCAAGAAGGCATGTGCGGCGCACCTTACATGGTGGTGGACGAGCAGCCCTTCTGGGGCGTGGACCGCCTGCCGCAACTCGACGCCTGGCTGACACGCGGCGGGTTTTGACAACACGAACGACCCGCGCGCAGTAGCGGGCAAGACGAGGAAGACTCCATCATGGCTGAGACCGAAGCATTGATCCAAAGCTACGCCTGCGGCAGCACCGAGCAGCCGCTGATCACCCAGACCCTGGGCGATTTTTTCGACGCCATGGCGACGCACCAGGGCGAGCACGAGGCCCTGGTCGTGCGCCACCAGAACCGACGCCTGAGCTATGCGGAGCTCAAGCGCGAGGTCGATCAACTCGCGAGCGCCCTGTTGCGCAGCGGACTGCACAAGGGCGACCGCATCGGCATCTGGGCGCACAACTGCACCGAGTGGGTGCTGATGCAACTCGCCACGGCCAAGGTCGGGGTGATCCTGGTCAACATCAACCCGGCCTATCGCACGGCGGAGGTCGAGTACGCGCTGAACAAGGTGGGCTGCAAGGCGCTGGTCACCATGACCGCGTTCAAGACCAGCGACTACCTCGCCATGCTGCGCGAGCTGGCGCCGGAGCTCGCCACCTGCACCCCGGGCGCATTGCGCGCCGCGCGCCTGCCAGACCTGCGACTGGTCGTGCATCTGGGGGCACATCAGGAGCCTGGCATGCTGCGTTTCGCCGACTGGATCGCGCAAGGCTCGGCCAGCGATCCGCGCGTGCCGCAGGCCGCTGCGCAACTGCACGCGAACGAGCCCATCAACATCCAGTTCACCAGCGGCACCACCGGGTATCCGAAAGGCGCCACGCTCACCCACAGCAACATCCTGAACAACGGCTACTTCATCGGCGAGGCGATGCAGCTTTCCAGCGCCGACCGGCTGTGCATTCCGGTTCCGCTCTACCACTGCTTCGGCATGGTGCTTGGCAACCTGGCCTGTCTGACGCACGGCGCGACCATCGTCTATCCGAACGACGCCTTCGATCCGCTGCTGACCTTGCAGACCGTGCAGGACGAGGCCTGCACCGGACTGCACGGCGTGCCCACCATGTTCATCGCCATGCTCGACCATCCGCGCTTCGCGGAGTTCGATCTGTCCACCTTGCGCACCGGCATCATGGCCGGCAGCCCGTGCCCGACCGAGGTGATGAAGCGCGTGGTGCGCGACATGCACCTGAGCGAGATCACCATCGCCTACGGCATGACCGAAACCGCGCCGGTGAGTTGCCAGAGTTCCACCGACACCCCGCTGGACAAGCGGGTGAGCACCGTGGGGCAGGTACAGCCGCATCTCGAGGTGAAAATCGTCGACCCCCAGACCGGCGAGACGGTGCCGCCGGGCGCGCCCGGCGAGTTGTGCACGCGCGGCTATTCCGTGATGCACGGCTATTGGGGCGATACGGAAAAGACGCACGAGGCCATAGACCCGGAGGGATGGATGCACACCGGCGACCTCGCGGTGATGGATGCCGAGCGCTACGTCAACATCGTCGGCCGCATCAAGGATATGGTGATCCGCGGTGGCGAAAATGTGTACCCGCGCGAGATCGAGGAATTCCTCTATCGCCACCCGATGATCCAGGACGTGCAGGTTGTCGGCGTGCCCGACCCGAAGTATGGCGAGGAGCTGTGCGCGTGGATCATTCCCAAGGCCGGCGCCACGCCGACCGAGGACGACATCCGCAGCTTCTGCCAGGGGCAGATCGCACACTACAAGATTCCGCGCTATATCCGCTTCGTGCAGAGCTTTCCGATGACCATCACCGGCAAGGTGCAGAAGTTCAAGATCCGCGACACCATGAAGCAGGAACTCGGGCTGCAGTCTGAGAAAACTGCCTGATTCCGCCTGAAAGATGCCATGCCTGTTCTCGACACCAAACTTTCTCCACGCAGCGCCGAATTCACCGCCAATGCCGCCGCCATGCAGGCGCTGGTCGACGATCTGCGTGCCCGCCTCACCCGTGCCGGTCAGGGCGGCGGTGATGCCGCGCGCGTCAAACACACCGGGCGCGGCAAGCTGCTGCCGCGTGACCGGGTGGCAGCGCTGCTCGATCCCGGCACGCCGTTTCTGGAATTCTCGCCACTGGCCGCACTGGGCCTCTACGACGACGCCGCGCCGGGCGCAGGAGTCATCACCGGCATTGGACGGGTGAGCGGACGCGAGTGCGTCATCGTCTGCAATGACGCCACGGTCAAGGGCGGCACCTATTACCCGATGACGGTGAAAAAACATCTGCGTGCGCAAGAGATCGCACGCGAGAACCGGCTGCCCTGCATCTATCTTGTCGACTCCGGCGGTGCCAACCTGCCCAATCAGGACGAGGTGTTCCCCGACCGCGACCACTTCGGCCGCATCTTCTACAACCAGGCAACCATGAGCGCCGAAGGCATCGGGCAGATTGCGGTGGTCATGGGCTCGTGCACGGCAGGTGGCGCCTACGTGCCGGCGATGAGCGACGAATCCATCATCGTCGCCAATCAGGGCACCATTTTCCTGGGAGGGCCGCCGCTGGTGAAAGCGGCGACGGGCGAGGAAGTCAGTGCAGAAGACCTCGGAGG
>JBAUTC010000268.1:0-14913 GCA_049582025.1 Thiomonas sp. | reverse complement strand
CGCCGCTGCCATGCAGGGCCTGCGCACAGAAAAAAGTCAGGTCGTGGCCGAGCCGTTGCGGCGCGGGACTTTGCCCTTGCAACTGGCTGCGCAATTGCAGGTTGAGACGGTTGAGAAGGCGCTTGATGTTGAGGTCGGGCGCGAGCAAGGTGCTGCCGACGGCTTCAAACAGGCCGCGCGCGAGCCACCACAGGCTGGCGGTCGGGCCCTGGGAGCTGCCTTGCGCCCTGCGGGCGACAACGTCGAGGTCCTGCATGGCAGAGGCAATCTGCTGGCCGCGTAGCACATGCAGCAGCGTCATTTCGAACTGCGCGCGGTCTTCTGCGGTGAGAGGCTGGTTGTCCGGGGCGTCCGGGGCGTCCGGCCAGGTCCAGTCGTAGTCCCAGAGGTCCGCTGGGTGGATGCGGTCGGCTCCTGCCAATTCCATCAGGTCGCGGTATTGCGGATACAGCTTGAGCGCGGGTTCGTTCTTGCCGGCGCGCTGGGCTTCAAGGAAATCGACTAGGGCGTTGAATCCTGCCTCGAAACGTTGCAGCGCCCCTGTGTCGAGTTTTTCCGGGTGTTCGATCAACAGGTCCAGAGCGTTTTCAGCGGCCTGCATCAGACGCGCGGCGCCGAAAAAACCCAGCAGTTCAATGGCGCCAGACGCCTGGTGTACCTGTGTGCGTGCGGCGCGCAGGCCGGACTTTTCAGCCTGGCTCGACCCCAGGATGCCATCATCGTGTTGCTGAGCGGCGCGCTTGAGTGCCGTGCGGGCGGATTGGAGGTTGTCGCTGATCTGATCGAGCAGCCAAGCCAGCGGACCCATGTCCGCTTCAGGGGCAACTTGCATGGCGGGGTTCGAAGCGGAGACAGTGTTCATGCCGGAAACGCGAGTGACGGACGATGGAGGCAATTCAGTTGATCTTGAACCGCGAGACCGATTGGCGCAGATCATCCGCAACGCGGGCGAGTTCACGTACCAGCGAGGCAGTGGAACGTGTGCCTTCGGAGGTTTGCTCGGTCACGGTGAAAATGGTCTGGATGTTGTCGGCCACCTTGTTGGCTGAGGTGGCTTCGACCTGGGTCTGCTGCGAAATCTGGGTGATCAGGTCGGCGAGTTGGCGCGAGACCTGGTCGATCAGGGCCAGCGCGGTGCCGGCGTTGTCGGCGAGCTTGGCGCCTTCGACCACGCCTTGGGTGCTCTTTTCCATGGCGGCTACGGCATCCTGGGTGTCGGTCTGAATGGTGCGCACCAGCGCGGCAATCTGCTTGGCGGATTCGGCCGAGCGCTCGGCCAGACGCTGCACTTCCTCAGCCACCACCGAGAAGCCCCGACCGGCGTCACCGGCTGACGCGGCCTGAATGGCGGCGTTCAACGCCAGCACGTTCGTCTGCTCGGTAATGTCGGAAATCAACTCGGTGATTTCGCCGATTTCCTGCGAAGATTCGCCCAGACGCTTGATGCGCTTGGAGGTGTCCTGAATCTGTTCGCGGATGATGTTCATGCCGTCAATGGAGTTGCGCACCGCCCGCTGGCCTTGTTCGGCCGCCTGCAGCGACTGGTTCGCCACCTGGGCCGATTGCTGCGCCTGCACGGAGACCTGGTTGATGCGCTGCGCCATATCGAGCACGGACTGGCTGGTTTCGCGAATCTTGATCAGCTGTTCCTCGGCGCTTTCCATCAGGCGATCCGATGTGGTTTGCGCTTGCGCAGAGCCTTCGCCCACTTGGTCGGCGGTCTGTTGGACTTGGCCCACCAGACTTCGGAGCTCTTCCACCGTGTAGTTCACCGAGTCGGCGATCGCGCCAGTGATGTCCTCGGTCACGGTGGCCTGTTGCGTCAGGTCGCCTTCGGCCACGGTCTGCAGCTCGTTCATCAAACGCAGAATTGCGGCCTGGTTGGATTCGTTGGTTCGGCGGGCTTCAAGCTCCTGCCGTTCGGTCTGACGGCGCTGCAGCTCCACCACCTTGGCGCGCTGCCGCGCCTCGTTGAGCATGATGTAGATCAGGTCGGTTGCTGCGATGATGGCCAGCAGGCCGAACAGGGACAGGATCAAGACCGTTTGCCAGCTCAAGCCGGTGCGGGCGGAATACAGGCTTTGCAACTGATTGAGGTTCTCGTACAGCTCGCTTGACATCGCAAGTACCGCGCTTTGGGCCTCGCGCGCTGAGGCCAGCGCTGGCAGGTTGGCGAGCAGGGTGCGGGTTTCTGCCTCAGTCTTGGCGTAGTTCTGGATCAGGCTTTGCAGTTGCTGCCGCGCTTGCGGCTCGGAGATGGCGGTGAGCTGCAGATCCGCATTGCCGTTGAGCAGACCTTTGCTCAGATCGTTAAAGGTGCTCAGATCCTTGCCAAGTGTAAACACCGCTTCGGGGCGCACACCCTGAAGAGACAGGAAGGCGTTGGCCGATTTGCCGATGCGCTGTGTGAGCACGGCGAGTTGGCTCGCCGCGTTGATATTGCCCGACGGGGCTCTTTCCTGCAGCAAAAGCGAGGTGAGCGTCTCGGCGCTGTCCAGCAACGCATCGGTCTGGCGGTTGATGTCGGTGAGTTGCTGCGCGGTCGTGGTCAGCACGCCTTCCTGCTTGACGAGTAGGTTCGCATTTTTCACGCTGCTGTCGATTTCCGGCCCGATCTTATCGAGCAGCGGCTGCGCGCCGGCAGGCGGCGTTGTCTGCCTGAGCACTTCCACTTCAGCCTTCAGAGCGTCTGCGCTGGAGCGCACATTCGCGAAGGTCTCCTTTTCGCCAAGCAGCGCGGCGTTCATGGCACGCGCCAGCCGTTGTGACTGAGTCAGCGCGGCCCCTGAGGATTCCAGCTGTTTGGCGGACTCGGAGGTGCCGCGAAGCACCACGATGAGTGTCAGGCCGAGCAGCACCAGGGAGATGATGAGCAACATGCCAAAAAAGCGCTGCTGCTGTGCCAGCATCATGCGGCTGATCACCGGGAGCCGAAGAAACAGCGGCCGGTTGCCTTGCGCCTGATTCAGTGCGCTGGCGGGGTCGTTGATGCTTGAATCGATCTGCAGGGTTTCCTGTCCGGTCCGCCCGAGTGCGGTTGAGGCAATTTCGGTATCGCCTTGGGATTCGTTGGATTTCGTTCCGAAAAGGGACGAGAGTAAGGACATGACCGCTCCGTGAGACGTAAAAGACGTTGAAGATGCAACCCTATGCGCAAATGGTTGAACAAAAAATCAGTAGTTTTGTCGCGTCATCCGAGAGCCTCAGGTGACGTTCAGGAATTGTTCGTTTTCAGCCAGTGCCAGCAGATCCACCTCATGCCAGAGGTTCTGTTCTGCGTCTCGGAACGCTGTTCCCATCCAGGTATGGGTGAAATCGCGGTCGATGTCGTGGTCGATCTGCAGCTGATCGGCATTGCGCAAGCCGACCAATTGATCGACCAGCAAGGCGGTGTTGATGTCAAGCGCGGACGTGAACTGGATCAGTCGCGCTTGTGGCATGAGGGCGCTGGGACTGTCACCAAGAAATCGGCCCAGATGCACCACGCCGCAGACCTGGCCACGTAGGCTGACCAAACCCAGGAACCACGGTCGGGCATGCGGGAGAGGCGCGCAGGACTGCATGGGCGAAATCTCACCGGAAAACTCCAAGGGAAGCAGCAAACGTCGCTGTCCAGCCAGCACTGCCAGCCAGCGTGAAGCAGACTGCCCGCTCTGCGCGGCATTCAGGCGTTGTGCGAGATGAATCTGGAATTCGCGGAGCGAGGCTCTGGACATGGGTGGCAGCGCGGTTCTTAAGGGAGTCGGTCAGGTTGCAGCTCAGACAATGGCGCGGATCTTGTCGAGCAATTCTGTCTCGTTGACAGGCTTGATGACGTAGTCGGATGCACCCTGACGCATGGCCCAGACCTTGTCGGTTTCAAGCTTCTTGCTGGTGCACATGATGACCGGAATCCCGGAATAGGCCGGGTCGCGGGTGATCTGCCGGGTAAGTTGGAAGCCGTTCTGTCCAGGCATGACCACGTCCATCAGAATCAGGTCGGGCTTGACTGCGGCCATAACGGCCAGCGCCTGCTCGCCATTCTCGGCTGTATTCACTGTGTAGCCGTGCTTGGTCAGCAGATCGGAGAGGAAGTACAGCTCGGTCTTGGAATCGTCAACGATGAGAATGTTGTGAACTGGCATGGCGGTCAAAAGGATAGTTAGGTCATACGTCAGCTGCCGGCCTGGGCGGCGCTCAGGTGGCGCTTCACGGCGCCGAGCAACTGGTCTTTGGTGAACGGTTTGGTCAGATAGTCCTGCGCGCCGACCATGCGGCCGCGCGCCTTGTCGAAGACGCCGTCCTTGCTGGAAAGCATGACCATTGGAATTTGGGCGAATTTGCCGCTGCGCCGGATGACCGCCACAGTCTGATAGCCATCGAGACGGGGCATCAAAATGTCGCAGAAAATCAGATCCGGATGGTGATCGTTGACTTTGGACAAGGCGTCGAAACCATCTTCGGCAAGCAGCACCTCGTAGCCCGCCTGCTTGAGAAATATCTCGGCGCTGCGGCGGATGGTGTTGCTGTCATCGATGACCAACACTTTGAATGAGCTGGTAGGCGCAACCATGCACATCCTTTGCGAAAAAAGGGAAAAAAGAAACCGGAGTGGTGATTGCCGTTCCCGATTAAACCGGCACCATCTCAAAATCTTCTTTGCGTGCGCCGCACTCGGGGCAGGTCCAGTTCATCGGAACGTCTGCCCAGCGTGTGCCCGGTGCAATACCGCTACCTGGATGACCTTCGGCTTCGGAGTAAATGAAGCCGCAAATCAGGCACATCCAATTGTTAAGTTCTTGTAAGTCCACAGCGTATCGGGGTCAGAGTGAAGATTCAACGATTCTATGATCCATTGTTGCAATTTGACCTACACCGGCTGCGCTTGGCGCGGCCCGCCGTGGCAGATCAAGGTCACCGGCTGGCGGTGCTTGCACCGCCATGCAGTCGCACTACTATGCCAGCATGATGAATGAATCCTCTGAATCTCCTCCGGCCGTCATGTTCTTCAATGCGGCCGATCCCAGTGGCAGTGCAGGGCTGGCCGCCGATCTGGCATCCTGCTCGGCAGTCGGTTGTCATCCCTTGCCGGTGACCACGGCACTGTGGGTGCGCGACACCGCCGAGATTTTTGACACCATCGAGATCGAGGCCGATGCCGTGGTGGAACAGGCTCGCGCCGTGCTCGAAGATGTGGAGATTTCCGCTTGGAAGGTTGGCTTTCTGGGCACCGTCGACGTGGTCAACGCTGTGGCCGAACTGCTGGCCGATTACAGTCAGGTGCCGCTCGTCACCTACGCCAGCAACTTCCATGTACTCGACGAGGCGCAGGCTGACGACTACATCAAGGCGATGCAGGACCTCATCCTGCCGCAAACCCGTGTGCTCACCGGCAACCAGAGTGCGCTCACCCAATTGCTGCTGCCCGAGTGGGATGGCGAAACGCCGCCTACGCTCGAAGCGCTGATGCACAAGTCGCAGCAACTCGGCGTGCAATACCTGCTCGTCACAGGCATGGTCGCCAGCGAAGGCAAGGTGGAGAACGTGCTGATGAGCCCGCGTCGAGTGTTGCTGCGCGAGAGTTTCGAATTGTTCGAAGCGGGCTTCACCGGCGCCGGCGATACCTTGTCGGCAGTACTCACCGCGATTCTGGCCAATGGGGCCAAACTCGACCAGGCGGTGCACGAGGCCATCGAATACCTCGATCACTGTCTGGACTTCGGCTATCGTCCCGGCATGGGCCAGGTCGTCCCAGACCGCTTTTTCTGGGCGCAGCCGACCGACGATGACGACGATATTGCGGGCGAACCCGTCACTCCGACCCTGCAATGATGTCCGGCTGAACCCGTCGGTTCCTGTTTCTGTGTCAAGGCACGACGCCACGCTCCAACCCGGCGTAAACATTTCCACTGATTCATGCAGCGCCCTGCCTGTCGGGGCGCTGTCCGTTTGAGAGATCGCACCATGTCCGTCACCAACCAGCAACTCTTCGATCGCGCCCAGCGCACCATTCCCGGCGGAGTCAACTCTCCCGTGCGCGCGTTCCGCCAGGTGGGCGGCGTGCCGCGCTTCATCGATCGCGCCCAAGGTGCGTACATGATCGACGCAGAAGGCACGCGCTTCATCGACTACATCGGCTCGTGGGGGCCGATGATCGCCGGGCACGCCCACCCCGAGGTCATTGACGCGGTGCAGCGTGCCGCCACCCGCTCGCTGAGTTTTGGCGCGCCCACTGCCGACGAAATCGATATGGCCGAAGCCATCTGCGGGCTCATGCCCGCAGTGGAAATGGTGCGGCTGGTCTCCAGCGGTACTGAAGCCGGCATGAGCGCGCTGCGGCTGGCGCGCGGCTTCACGGGACGCGACGCCATTGTCAAGTTCGAGGGCTGCTACCACGGCCACGCCGACAGCCTGCTGGTCAAGGCCGGCTCGGGGCTGCTGACTTTCGGCAACCCAAGCTCGGCCGGAGTGCCGGCCGATCTGGCCAAGCACACTCTGGTGCTGGAGTTCAACAACATTGCCCAGATCGAAGAACTGTTCGCCAATCAGGGTCACGAAATCGCCTGTGTCATGGTTGAGCCGATTGCGGGCAATATGAATTTCATCCGCGGTGCGAAGGCCTGGCACCAGCGCTTGCGCGACCTCTGTACCGAGCACGGGGCGCTGCTGGTGTGGGACGAAGTGATGACGGGTTTCCGCGTCGCGCTCGGCGGTGCGCAGCAGGTCTACGCCATCAAGCCCGATCTCGTGGTGATGGGCAAGGTGATTGGCGGCGGCATGCCACTGGCTGCGTTTGGCGGCCGCGCCGACGTGATGCACAAACTCTCGCCGTTGGGCGCGGTGTATCAGGCAGGCACGCTCTCAGGAAATCCAGTGGCGGTCGCCGCCGGCATGGCACAGTTACGCCTCATTCAGCACCCCGGGTTTTACGAGCGCCTGAGCGCCACGACGCAAAAGCTGACGCGCGGTCTGGAATCAGCGGCGGCAAAGCATGGTGTGACCTTCCGCACGGACAGTGAAGGCGGGATGTTCGGTTTCTACTTCTCGACCGAACTGCCGCGCAACTATCCCGATATGGCGAGAGCCGATGTCGAGGTGTTCAAGCGCTTCTTCCATGCCATGCTCGATCGAGGTGTCTATCTGGCGCCCAGCATGTACGAGGCCGGCTTTGTTTCCAGCGCGCACGACGACGCTGTGATCGACGCCACCCTGCAGGCCGCCGACGGCGCCTTCGCCGAACTGGCAAAGGCCTGAATCGCACCCGGGAGAGCGCCGGGCCGTCCCAATCTTTCCCAGCCCCCTCGGGGGGCAGCGCAGGCGAAGCCGGAGGGTGGGGGCAAGGGGAAACGCCGGGTCGCCCCAAGTTTTCCCAGCCCCCTCGAGGGGCAGCGCAGGCGAAGCCGGAGCGTGGGGGCAACTTCCCTCAGCGGGGAATCTGCACGTCCCATAGCCGCGCCGCAATCACTCCGGTGCGGGCGTTCATATATGGCGAGTAAAGCCGCCTCTGGTAGATGCGCGGCGCCGGCAGCATGACTGCCAGCCGCGCGGCCTGTGCCGGGCTCAGCCGTGCGGCGCTGGTGTGGAAATAGGTTTGAGCAGCGGCTTCGGCACCGTAGATGCCGTTGCCCCATTCCACACTGTTGAGATAGATCTCCAGAATGCGGCGTTTGCCCAGAATGCCTTCGAGCATGAAGGCGATGACCAGTTCCTGTCCCTTGCGCAGATAGTCGCGTTCGGGAGAGAGGAACAGGTTCTTGGCCAGTTGCTGGGTGATGGTGGAGCCGCCGACGATGTTGCCGCGGCGTTCATTGCGCCTGCTGTGGTTGCGGTCCCAGGCGTTCTGAATGGCATCCCAGTCCACGCCGTCGTTGGTAAGAAACGTGGCATCTTCCGAGGCCACGACGGCCCGCTTGAGATTCGGGCTGATCGCGTCGTAGGGCACCCAGTCGTGTCTCCAGGGTACGGTGTCGCCGCTTTTGAGGATGCGAAGTTGGGCGGCGCGCATGAAGGTGGTGCTGGAAGGCGCGATCACCGTCCACAGTGCAATCCGCAGGGCGAAATAGCCTTGCAGCGCGAGGACCGAGAGCACCGTCAGCCATAACAAACGGCGCCAAAGCGGCGCGGGTGCGGCTTTGCGCATGGTCAGGAGGGACGCGACGCGGAGAGTTCGGCGCGCAGCGTCGCCAGCACCGGTGCGGTGTCTGGCGCTTCGCCGTGCCACAGGGTGTAGCTCTGCGCGGCCTGCTCTACCAGCATGCCCAGTCCGTCCCAGGCCTGGGCGCCACTGGCGCGGGCCTGCGCGACAAAGGGGGTGTCGTGCGCACCATACATCATGTCGTAGGCCCAGACACCCTGGCGCAATACGCCGTCCGGCAAGATAAGCGCGTCGCCGTCCAGGCTGGCGGCGGTGGCGTTGATCACGCCGTCAGCCCACTGCGCGGGCGGGTCAAGCACCACTTGCAGATCGGCACCGTGCTGTGCCGCCAATGCGCTGTGCCGCGCAGCCAGGGCTTGCGCCTTGTCGGCGCTACGGTTCCACAGCGCGATCGCGCGTGCGCCGGCAGCGATCAGTGGCCCGAGCACGCCGCTGGCCGCGCCGCCAGCGCCAAGTAGCAGAAGTCGGCGGTTTTGCAGCGGCTGATGCGGATCTGTGCCGAGCACGCGAGTCAGATCGCGCACCAGCCCGACGCCATCGGTGTTGTCACCCCAAAGGCCATTCTCATCCCAGCCTATGGTGTTGACGGCCTGTGCCAGTTGCGCGGCGGCGCTGCGGTGGGTACATAGGCGCCAGGCATCGAATTTGAACGGGACGGTGACATTGGCACCGCAACCGCCCTCGGCACGAAAGTCGTCGAGCGCCTCGGTGAACCCGTCCACTGGGGCGAGCCGGGCTTCGTAGCGCAGGGCGACGCCGGTTTGTTCGGCAAACAGCGCATGGATGCGCGGCGAGCGGCTGTGGGAGATGGGGTTGCCGAACACGGCGTAGAGCGCAGTCATGGTGTCGTCCTGCGGATCAGGGGGTGGCTTGGGCCGGGCTGGGCGGGGCTTGGACCGCGGTTTCGAGGCCCTGTTCATGGGTGAAGTGGAAGCGCGAAATCACCACGATCTCATCGGCTTGCTTGAGCATCGCGTCGTTGAATCGGCCATAGGGCTGCGCAGCTTCGACGATGGCGCGCGCTTGCCGGTCAAGCGTGGGGTTTCCCGAACTTTGCACCAAGGCAGTGGACACCAGCTGACCGTTGGCGCCGATGGTGATGGACATGATCAAGCTCCCATACAGCTTGCGCCCATTGCTTTGCGGAAACTCGCGGGTGCCCAGCGTTTCGATTTTTGTACGCAGCTTGTCGTAATACAGCGCGTAGGCGGCTTCGCGCGTGGACGGGCCGATGAAACGGCGTCGCGGCTTGGCATTCTGTTGCTGGATCTGGCGTTCAATAGCGCCCAGCATGTCGAGCAGTTGTTTGCGCCTTTGTTCCAGCGACTCTTTTTGCTGCGGATCGGTTTCGTCGCGCGCTGTTTGCGCCAATTGCACGATCTGCCGCCTGACCTGGGTCAGCAATTGCTGCTGCTTGCGTTCCAGCGCCGACAGACTGCGCTGCTGATTGGCGGCGACCTCGCCGTGTGAGACGTCGGTGGTGAACGGTAGCGGTGTGGTTGCCAGCCCCTTTTTCGCTTCGCCGCCGCCGTCCAGATTGGCTTGGGCGATGGCTTGCGGCTTGGCCGGGGCGTCCTCGGTGCGCTGATTGACCAGCACCACGTTCAGTGGCGCGTTGTCGAACAGACGGTTGAACGTCTGGGGGGCGGCAAAGCGCAGGCTCAACAGGCCCGCGTGCACCCCGACCGAGGCGATCAGTGCCCAGTGCAGGGGGGTAAGGGTACGCAGGCGGTAGAGCACAGGTCGGAGTCCGGAGAGCCGCGGCGATTCTACGAATCCTGCTGCGCGGCGGCGCTGTCGGGGGATTCGGGTGTTGAAGTCTCTTCGCTGTCCACCGCCACGCTGATCGGCGCAGCCAGGGCCACGGCGGCATCGTCGTCTTCTCCCTCGGCTTCGGTGGTTGGCCCTGCGCCTGGCTGCGGCATGTCGAGTTGAGTGAGCACGCGGCCGAACACTTCCAGAGTGATGAGATCGGTTCCCGTGATCTGCACCTGGACGCGCGTGTTGCGCGGCAGGTCTTGCGCGCCCACGGCAGTGAACACCAGCGGCAGACCGTCCACCCGCACCGCGCCTTCGCGCAGCACGCCGGCGTCGAAGGTGTTCAGGCCTTGCTGCGCCAGATAGCGCAGGGTCCAGTACCGTTCGAGCGATGATTGGTGCGTGGCGTAGGCCTTGTAAGTGTCCTCGAAGGACTCGACGATGGCGTACAGCAGTGGGTCGCGTGGCTTGAATGGTGCCTGCAGCAGGGCGGTCTTGCCGTGCCTTGCGGCGACGATGAGCTGGCCCTGGTTCAGCAGATCGACATAGCGGCGCAGCGGCGAGGTGCACCAGGCGTATTGCGCCACGCCCAGACCCTGGTGCGGCGCCGGTTTGATCCCCATGCGGGTGCGCAGATTGGCGCCGTAACCGCTCTGGCTGCGGTAGATGGCGGGCAGGCCCAGCTCGGCCAGCCAGCCACCCCAGGTCGCGTTGGCCAGAATCATCAGTTCGGCAACGATGGTGTCGAGCGGCGCGCCGCGGCGACGCGGTTCGATGCGCACCGTCGCGGTGTCTGCGCCATGCTCCAGGCCGTCAATGCGGAAGGTGTAGTCCACCCCGCCGGCGCGCTCGGGCTTGCCGCGAACCTGCTCGCGTCCGCGTTTGAGCGCCTGCGCGAAACGCCACAGCCATGCCAGCTCCTTGGCATGCGGGTAGCTTTGCACTGCGGGGTCGGCGGCAAGGGCGTCTTCCGTCACTACGGCATCGAGCTGGTCGTGGCGCAGATTGCTCGCCATGCGCACTTTCTCCACACGGGTGTCGAATTCGGTGGCCTGGAGGTCGTCGCCCACGGTGCAATACAGTGACAGTGCGGTGCAGTCGCGTCCGGCCTCAAGGGTGAAGGACTGCACCAGTGCGTCGGGCAGCATGGTGATCTTCTCGCCCGGCATATAGACGGTGGACAGGCGATTGCGGGCGACCAGTTCCCAGTCGGAATCACGGCTCAGTGCGAGGGCGGGTGCCGCGATGTGGATACCCAGGCGCGCGCGGCCATCGTCCAGCCATTGCAGCGAAAAGGCGTCGTCGATCTCGGTGGTCGCCGAGTCATCGATGCTGAACGCCGCGGCTTCGGCCAGGGGGAGTTCTTCGGTCGATTGCGGAATGGGCAGCGGCGGAAACCCGGTGCCCTTCGGAAACCGTTCCAGCAGGAAGCGCTGCATGTGAAAGGCCCAGGGCGAGGCGATCGCCCCGGCGTCGCGCAGCAGGGTGAGCGCGCCATGCCCGTTCTGCTTCACCGCCAGCGCCACGGCCTTGTATTCCACGCTGTTCTTGTCCGGCTTGAACAGGATCTGGTAGAGCTTGTCGGCGATGGGCTGCGGGCAGCGACCGGCGGCAAGTTCGGCGGCGTCGGTTTCAATCTGGCGGAGCTGCTCTTCCTTGCGCGCAATGGCGGCGAGCGCGGCTTGCACCTGCTGCGTCGGCGCCTTGCGGAACTGGCCGCTGCGCCCCCGGCGCTGGAAGTAATGCGGCGCGCCGAACAGCCGCAGCAAAATGGCCGCGCGCTGCGCCGCATCGGGGGTGCCGCCGTAATAGTCGGTGGCCACCTGGTCGAAATGGAATTCGTCTTCCGGGGAGAACTCCCACAGCAGGTCGAGGTCAATGTCGTCCTGCTGCGCCTGCGCCCAGTGCATCAGCTCCGGCGGCGCGGGCTTGTCGAAACGCACCAGCGCCTGCGCGGCCTTGATCTTCTGCCGTTTGCCAGAGTCGAGTTCGACCTGCAGGCTGGCCTCGGCCTCACTCATGACGCGCCCGGCGTGGAACTTCCCGCCGTCTTCGAACAGCACATTGCTCATAACGTCATGCCGCCGTCAACCTCGATGACCGTGCCGCTGATGTAGCTGGCTTCGCTGCTTGCGAGGAAGGCGTAGACGCTGGCAATTTCCTCGGCCTGGCCAAGACGGCGCAGCGGCACGCGCTCGGCCATTTGTTCCACCACCTTATCCGGCACGGTCTCGAGCATCGGCGTCTGGATGAATCCGGGGGCGACGGCGTTGACCCGCACGCCCTTGGGGCCGAGTTCGCGCGCCCAGGTCTTGGTCATGGCGATGATGCCGGCTTTGGTCGCGGCGTAATTGGTCTGGCCGAAATTGCCATACAGCGCGACCACGCTGGAGGCGCTGAGAATGGCGCCGCTGCCGCGCTCGATCATGTACGGGGCAACGATCTGGGTGCAGCGGAATACGGCGCGCAGGTTGACGTCGATCACGGCGTCGAACTGTTCGTCGGTCATTTTCACCAGTCGCGCGTCGCGGGTGATGCCCGCGTTGTTGATCAGGGTGTCGATGTGGCCGAACTGGGCGACGGCCGCATCGACCAGGGCGGTGAACGCGGCGCGGTCGGACACATCGAGTGCCTGTACCAGCACTTGCACGCCGCTGGCGCGAAGCTCGGCGGCGATGGGATCGAGTGTGGTCGGGTTGCGGTCGCACAGCACCAGGCTGGCGCCTTCGGCGGCGAACTTGCGCGCCGTGGCCAGGCCGATGCCTTGCGCTGCGCCGGTGATGAGGGCGATATTGCCTTGAAGTCGCATGAGGCGGTCCTTGAAGTGAGGTCAGGGCGCGGGTGCGAGGCACCAGCGCAGTACGGGTTCGAGATGCAGGGTGGCGTAGTCGGACAGGGCGTGGTCGCCGCCGGGCAGCACGGTGCATTGCGCACCAAAGTAACGGGCGGCCATTTCCCGCCAGTCCAGCACCTCATCGCCTTGCGCGATGATCACAAAGTAGCGCTGTGGTTGCGGAACGGGTTCCCGGAGATTGCCGACTTCCAGCGCGTGGAGTTCCTCGACATGCGCGGCGGTGAAACTGAATTGAAGTGCCGGGTCATGCCAGGCCGTGAGGGCGCCGATCTGCCCACTCAGATCGCGTGCCGGATCGACCGCAGGGTTGAGCAGCGCCGCACGCGCCCCCAGGGTTTGCGCCAGATGGGTGGCGTAAAAGCCGCCGAGGGAACTGCCGATGAGACACAGTTCCTCTCCAGGTGTGTCGCCCAGCAGGTCGTGACACAGCGTCATTGCCTCGCGCGGCGAGGGTGGAAGTTGCGGACAGAGCCAGCGCACCAAAGGATCGCCCTTGTCAGCGCGCTGGCGGTTCATGTCTTCCACGCGCTGAGCCGTCGCCCGCGCTTTGGCAGACTGCGGCGAGGAGCGGAAACCGTGGAGATAGAGCAGGGTGGGCATGGTGGCGAATTCGGCGCGGCGTGAGGAACAGCCGTCCCCGAATGCTACCTGCCGGCGTCCATCCAGCCTGACACTCAGGAAAACGCCACGTCATCCCGTGTTGGCCTCGCCCCGCGGCGGGGGCGGGCTTTGGAAAGTCCTTTTTCCGGGGGGCGCTCAGTTGCGCGCGGGGGCGGAGGCCGGCACCGGCGTGGCACCGGTATCCGGCAGGCCTTCATCTTCCGGCCAGTCGCGGATATAGGCTTTGAGCATCTGGTTTTCAAAGTCCTGTTCGCGCACCACCGCCATCGCCACGTCGTGGAAGGAGATGACGCCGAGCAAGGTGTCATCCTCCATCACCGGGATGTAGCGCGTGCCGCTGTCGAGCATGGTGCGGCGCAGGGTGTCGAGGGTGGTGTCGGGGCCGCAGACTTCGTGCTGCGTGTCCATGCGCTCGGACACGGTGTGGGCGCCCAGCACGCCGCCGCCTTCGGCCACGGCCGTCATCACCTCCGAGAAGGTAAGCAGCCCGACGAGTTTGCCTTGTTCCATGACGACCAGCGAGCCGATGTCATGCTGCGCCATGGTCTGTACCGCCTGCAACAGGGGGGCCTGTGGCGGGACGGTGAATAGCACATGGCCTTTGACGCGCAGAATATCGCTGACTTTCATGGAGTTCTCCTCTGACCTTTTCGGTATGCGAAATATAGTCAGCGCGTTGCCGAGAGGCCAGAGGAAATTCCCGCAGACCTTGCGCATTCGCAGCAGATCTTTCATGGAGACGATTCGATGAGCACTTTCAGCCCCCCTCCCACCCCCCTGGTGCTGCTGCACGGTGCGGGTGGCGATGCCAGTGTGTGGGACGCGCAGGCGGAGTGGTTGGGTCGACGCGGCTGGACCACGCTCGCGCTGGAATTTCCAGCGCACGGAGCCACGGCAGCGCCGCCGCTCGCCAGTATCGAGCGCATGGCCGACTGGGTCTGGGCCCAGCTCGACGCCCGCCAGATCGGGCCGGTGGTGCTCGCCGGACACAGTATGGGCTCACTGGTCGCGCTGCATGCGGCAGGGCAGCGGCCGGGGCAGGTCCGGGGTCTGGCGCTTCTGGGCACGGCCTTTCCGCTGCGGGTTTCAAAGCGCCTTCTGGAGCAGGCGGAAAACGCGCCCGCCGAGGCGATCGACAACGTGGTGCGCTGGTCGTATGCGCAGGCCGAGCCCATGACCCCGGCGCCGGGATTCCAGTCGCCGCAGGTCTATCGCGACCTGCTGTTGCGTCAACAGGCGCACTGGGCCGAAGGCAGTGTGCTGGCCAGTGATCTGACCGCGTGCGATTGCTACGAGGCCGGCGAAGCCGCAGCGCGGTCGTGGGGCGGCCCCACGCTGTTCTTGCTGGGAGAGTATGACCGCATGACCCCGTCGGCCAACGCTGCCGGCCTGCGCGATGCGCTACCCGGCAACCGCACCGTTCTGCTCGACTGCGGTCACAACCTCATGGCAGAAGCGCCACATGCCGTCGCCCATGTGCTGGCCGACTGGATGGAGCGTGATCTCAACGCAGTGGCTTGACGTGGTGGGGCGGGCTCGGTGGACG
>JBAUTC010000267.1:0-2264 GCA_049582025.1 Thiomonas sp. | reverse complement strand
CAACATGCGCAAGCGGTGGGCATGACAGCGCCCATTTCGCTGCAATTGTTTTCTGCCACCAAGTTGACGGGAATCGAGGGTGCATCGCAACTGATCGAGAGCTGGCTGGCGGAACATCAGGCGCAGGCTGCAGCAGCCAACGCCCAAGCGCCGACCGAACCCACGCCGCGAGCGGGCGACGTGGATTAGGGCCGACCCAGGGTCAGGTAGACATTGACCTTCTGCCCCGGTGCCTTGGCCACACCGAAGTACACCGGGCCGAGCGGCGTGTCGGTGCCCAGATAGAGGCCCATGCTTTGGCGCAGATCGCCCAGGTTCACATCTGTGCGCTGCGTCCAGGTGTTGCCGCGTTCGTAGACCAGCCCCAAGTAGCTGGCACCGCCAAACAGCCCGGGAGTCGTCAGCTCGTAGCGATAGCCCAGACGCCCATAGACAAGATAGTTGCCGATGAGTTGCCCCTCTCGGTAGCCGCTCATCGCGTCAAATCCGCCCAGGGAAAAATAATCGAGTCCCAGGCCCTTGCGGTCGCGGAAACTGGCCGCACGCCCAGCCAGTTCCACGGTATGCCTGCCCGCGCTGAAATCGGCCTGCCCCGAGAGGTCGATGCGGTCGTAGTTGCTGTCACTGCCCAACGCGGTGCGCGCGGCGAAGGTTTCCAGTCGCGCGCGCCAACCGCTCGTCGGGAAATAGGCATGGTCGAGCCGGTCGAATGTCGCCAGCGCCCGTACCCCGCCTTCGCGCAAGGTCTGGCCGTTCACCAAGCCGGTCTGACCGAGCAGGTAGTCAGCGGAGATGTTGGCCCGACTCACCCCAAGGCGCACTTCGCCGTATCCGGCGATCGGCACACCCAGATCCAGACCGACGCGGCGGGTGTTGAGGCGATAACGCACGATGGGATTGTCACCTTGATAGACATCGACCGGACGTGCATCCAGATCGAAATAGGGTGAGGCAAACACGCTGTCGCGAGCGTTGAGCGGCTGGTACACCTCTGAGAACCAGCGGTTACGCCAGCCGATCTGCATGTCATTGCGCCACTCGCCGCCCAGGCTGTTAAGCCAGGGCCGCCGTTGCGCCAGTTGCAGGGAAAACCGAGACTGGTTGCGAAAGTCGGTATAGAGCCCCAGGCCGAAGCGCAGGTAGTTCGGCCCCCAGGGTTTGTTTTGCAGGCGGTATTCGAGCACCTGTCCTTGCGCATGGTCGATCAGGCGATAGTCCACGCGGGAAAAATCTCCCAGACCGAACAGGCGGTCGACGTCCTGGTTGACCGCCTTGAAATTCAGCGGCTCACCTGCTCTTTGCCGCAGCTGCGCTTGCAAGGTCTTGCCCACCCCGGCGGGCAGTCCGCGCACTTCCACCCCCGCCAGCGGTGCACTGAACTGCATCTGCTCCACGAGCGCCTGGGCCCTCCGTGCAAATGCATTGCGCCATTGAGCATATTGCGCGGGAGACAAGGCCAGTGGAGCGAGTTGCTCCCGCGCTGCCATCACCGCGTCGTAACCAATCTTGATGGCGCGATCGCCTGCCTGGAAGTCGAGCGAAGACAGATTGCCGAGATCCGGCGAGATCAGCACGTCGCCGGGTTTGAGGGTGGCGATCTGCCCACGGATGTTCTGATCGATCAGGATGTTGATCATCTGCGAAGTCAGCCCGACGATGTTGTCGAGCGACTGACGTGAGGCCAGCGGCGTGCCGATATTGATCGCCACGATGTGTTGCGCCCCCATGTCACGCGCCACGTCCACCGGCAGGTTGTCCACGAGGCCGCCATCGCCCAGCAAGGCACCATTCACCTCGGTGGGCGGAAACACACCCGGCACCGACATGCTGGCGCGCAAGGCTGTGGCCAGAACGCCCTGCTGAAGGATGACCTTCTGCCCCGTCACCATATTGGTTGCCACAGCGCGGAACGGAATGGGCAGCGAATTGAAGCCGTGCACCGAAATCGCGGGCAGAGTGAGGTTGGTCAGCACCTGTTCGAGCTGGGTTGTGTTGACCGCCGCGTTGGGAAACTGCACCTGCCCGCGATCACTCAGACCGAATTCGATACCGCCCGGCATCTGTTCGTCGGCCAGCTTGCGGCGGAAATTCAGCCCCTCGCGCGCCGGTCGGCTCGAGAGGACACCGGCCCAGTCCATGCCCGAGACCTGACTGCGCAGCACATCGACCGACACCCCCTCCGCATACAGCCCGCCGATGATCGCCCCCATGCTGGTGCCGGCAATGCAGTCGATGGGCACATGAAGTTGCTGCAGGGCCTGCAG
>JBAUTC010000266.1:0-8486 GCA_049582025.1 Thiomonas sp. | reverse complement strand
GCGCTGGCGGCGGCGTCGGCCTTGCGACGATCGACGTTGCCAAGGCCATGGGCGCGCGGGTCATCGCCGCCGCGTCCAGCGCCGAAAAACTGCAGCTCGCGCAGGCGCACGGCGCCGATCAACTGCTCGACTACACGCTGGTCGATTTGCGCAAGACCCTGCTGCAATGCACGGACGGAGCCGGGCCCGACGTGGTGCTCGACCCGGTGGGCGGAACCCACGCCGAAGCCGCACTGCGGGCCACGGCATGGCGCGGGCGCTATCTCGTGGTGGGCTTCGCGGCAGGCGACATTCCGCGCATGCCGCTGAATCTGGCCCTGCTCAAGGAGCGCCAGATTCTGGGCGTGTACTGGGGGGAAGCGGTGCAGCGCGACCCGAAGCAGCACGCCGCCAATGTGGGCCAATTGCTGCAGTGGTTCGGCACCGGCCAGGTACGACCGGAGATCACCGAAACCGTTGCGCTGGCGCAGGCGGCAGATGCCATCGCCCGCATGAGCCGTCGCGAGACCCGCGGCAAGGTGGTGGTCACCATTGAGGGCTAGCGCCCGTTCCGCGCTGCAAGGCGGAAACGGGCAGTCTCAGTTTTTCACGCAGTCCACGAAATACCGCTTGTTCCCGCTTTCATCGGTTTCCGTCACCAGGCCATGCACATCGGTGGCGAAGCCGGGGAAGCGCAGATTGAAGTCGCGGGCGAATTCCAGGTAGCGCACGATGGGCGGGTTGAAGCGCTCGCCCGGGATGAGCAGTGGAATGCCCGGCGGATACGGCGTGACAAGCGCCGCTGTAATGCGGCCTTCGAGCTGGTCGATCTCCACGCGTTCGATCTCGCGGTGCGCCATCCTGGCGTAGGCATCGGTCGGAGTCATGGCCGGCTGCAGGTCGGACAGATACATCTCCGTGGTGAGGCGGGCCACGTCCTTTTCGCGGTAGGCCTCGTGGATCTGCTGGCACAGGTCACGCAGGCCCACGCGCTCGTACTTGGGGTTCTGCGCCACGAACTCGGGCAGGATGCGCCACAGCGGCTGGTTGCGGTCGTAGTCATCCTTGAACTGCTGCAGCGCCGTGACCAATGTGTTCCAGCGGCCCTTGGTGATGCCGATGGTGAACATGATGAAAAAGCTGTAGAGCCCCGTCTTCTCGACGATCACGCCGTGCTCGGCGAGGAAGCGGGTGACGATGGCCGCCGGAATGCCGGTGGCGTCGAAATCGCCGTTGATGTTCAGCCCGGGGGTGACGATGGTCGACTTGATCGGGTCGAGCATGTTGAAGCCGTCGGCAACCGCGCCAAAACCGTGCCAGTCGTCGGAGGCGTGCAGCAGCCAGTCGTCGCGCTCGCCGGTCCCCTCCTCTGCCAGCACCTCCGGTCCCCAGACCTTGAACCACCAGTCCTGCGCGTAGTCGGCATCCACCTTGCGCATGGCGCGGCGGAAGTTCATCGCCTCCAGAATGCTTTCCTCCACCAGCGCGGTGCCGCCCGGTGGCTCCATCATGGCCGCGGCCACGTCGCACGAGGCGATGATGGCGTATTGCGGCGAGGTGGAGCTGTGCATCAGATAAGCCTCGTTGAAACGGTGAAAGTCGAGCTGCTGGTTCTGCGCGTTCTGCACCAGGATTTGCGAGGCCTGGCTCAGCCCGGCCAGCAGCTTGTGCGTGGACTGGGTGGCGAACACCATGGATTCCTTGGTGCGCTCACGGTTCGGGCCAATGGCGTGCATGCCGCGGTAAAAGTCGTGAAAGCACGCGTGCGGCAGCCAGGCTTCGTCGAAATGCAGGTTGTCGATCTCGCCATCGAGCATCTGCTTGATGGTGTCCACGTTGTAGAGCACGCCGTCGTAGGTCGACTGGGTGATGGTGAGCACGCGCGGCTTGACCTTGCCCGCCAGATGCGCGGTCAGCGGGTTTTCGGCAATCTTGCGGGCGATGTTTTCGGGCGTGAAGGCGTCGCGCGGGATCGGGCCGATGATGCCGTAGTGGTTGCGCGTCGGGGTGAGAAACACCGGCAGCGCCCCGGTCATGATGATGGCGTGCAGGATGGACTTGTGGCAGTTGCGGTCCACCACCACCACGTCGCCCGGCGCGACTGCGGAATGCCACACCATCTTGTTCGAGGTGGAGGTGCCGTTGGTGACGAAAAACAGGTGATCGGCGTGAAAAATGCGCGCCGCGTTGCGCTCGCTCGCCGCCACCGGGCCGGTATGGTCGAGCAACTGGCCGAGTTCATCCACCGAGTTGCACACGTCTGCCCGCAGCAGGTTTTCGCCAAAGAACTGGTGGAACATCTGCCCGACCGGGCTTTTCAGAAAGGCCACGCCGCCCGAGTGGCCGGGACAGTGCCAGGAATAGGAGCCGTCGGCCGCGTAGCCCACCAGCGCGCGGAAAAACGGCGGCGCCAGCGACTCCATATACGCTCGCGCCTCGCGGATGATGTGCCGCGCGACGAATTCCGGCGTGTCCTCGAACATGTGGATAAAGCCATGGAGCTCACGCAGGATGTCGTTCGGAATGTGGCCCGAGGTCCGCGTCTCCCCATACAGATAGATCGGAATTTCGGCGTTGCGAAAGCGGATTTCCTCGATGAAGGCGCGCAGGTTGTGCAAGGCCTTGGGCTCGACGCCCTCCTCTGCCGTGGCGAACTCTTCGTCGTCAATCGACAGGATGAAGGCGCTGACCCGGCTTTGCTGCTGGGCGAAACTGGAGAGGTCGCCATAGCTGGTCACGCCCAGCACCTCCATGCCTTCCTTCTCGATCGCCTGCGCCAGCGCGCGGATGCCCAGACCCGAGGAGTTTTCAGAGCGGAAGTCCTCGTCGATGATGACAATGGGAAATCGAAAGTGCATGACGGCTCCGGCGCGGAAGGGATAAAGTGCGAGAGTGTAGGAAATCTGCGTGAAACCTCACGCATTCACCGCACGACAAGGGAGACAGTCTGATGGATAACCCGACCGCCTGGTGGATATTGGCCGGATTTTTTGTGGCCATGGAACTGGTCAGCGGCACGTTTTACCTGCTCATGCTGGCGGTCGGCGCCGTAGCCGGCGCGCTGGCCGCACATGCCGGTTTGCAGCCGACCCTGCACTGGGTGGCATTCACCGTTGTGGGCGGCGGCGCGGTGATTGCGCTTTATCTCAGCCGCCGCATCCTGGGCAAACGCACGCCGGAGGACGCTAAACACGACAACCTCGACCTCGGTGCTACGGTGGACGTGTCCGGCTGGTCCGCCGACGGTGTAGCGCGCGTGCATTACCGCGGCTCCGACTGGACTGCCCGACCGGTGCGCCGCGGCCCGCTGCACACGGGGCCGCACCGCATTTCCGGGCAGGATGGCAATGTACTGCTGATTGAACCCCTGCCGAGCGCGCAGACCACGCCAACAACTGACACAGACGTGCAACACAATCCGGGCTGAACTGTTCGCCCACTTTGATTCACCGCCCCCTAGGGAGATCTATCCATGGAAATCGCCATCATTCTGGCTGTCATCGCCGTCCTGTTCATCAGCCGCGGCATCAAGATCGTGCCGCAACAAAACGCCTGGATTCTGGAACGGCTGGGGCGCTATCACTCCACCCTGCAGCCGGGGCTGAACATCATCATTCCCTTCATCGACAGTGTGGCCTACAAGCACTCGCTGAAAGAAATTCCGCTCGACGTGCCCAGCCAGGTCTGTATCACCAGCGACAACACCCAACTCACCGTCGACGGCGTGCTGTATTTCCAGGTAACCGATGCCATGCGTGCCAGCTATGGCTCGTCGAATTACATCGTGGCCATCACCCAGCTGGCGCAGACCACGCTGCGTTCGGTGGTCGGCAAACTCGAACTCGACAAGACCTTCGAGGAACGTGAGTTCATCAATCGCAGCGTGGTGAATTCACTCGACGAGGCCGCCGCCACCTGGGGCGTGAAGGTGCTGCGCTATGAAATCAAGGATCTCACTCCACCCAACGAAATCCTGCATGCCATGCAGCGCCAGATCACCGCAGTGCGTGAGAAGCGCGCCGTGATCGCCACCTCCGAAGGCGCGCGCCAGCAGGCGATCAACGTCGCCGAAGGCGAGCGCCAGGCTTTCATCGCGCGCTCCGAGGGACAGAAGCAGGCCGCAATCAACAACGCGCAAGGCGAAGCCGCCGCCATCGAGGCCGTCGCTGATGCCACCGCGCATGCACTGGAAGTCGTGGCTGCAGCGATCGGCAAGCCCGGCGGTACGGAAGCGGTGCAACTCAAGGTGGCCCAGCAAGGGCTGGAGACGTACGCCAATCTCGCCAAGACCAGCACCACCCTCATCGTGCCGGGCGACATGAGTCAGGCCGCCGGGCTGATCGCCTCGGCGATGACCGTACTCAAGAAGACTCAGTGAGCACGGCGATTTCATCTCCGTCGGCGCGCCTGGCGGCTCTTGCCGCTCTGATCGAGCCGGATCCGTCGCGCAAGGTGGCGCTGGCTCTGGCCTTGCGCGCCGATCTGCACGCCGGCCGGGTGGACTTCGATCCGGCAGCCGCAGTGCAGCCAGCGGAAGGCACCATCCTCCCCGGGCGCCCGGACAAACCCGCGCTCATTCCGGCGCAGCAAATGCCCCGGCGCAATCCGCGTGATCCGAAAGGTCACGCCGCGCTGCTGCACTCCATTGCGCATATCGAATTCAACGCCATCAACCTCGCGCTCGACGCCGTCTGGCGTTTTCAGAATTTACCCGACGATTTTTACCGTGACTGGATTGGAGTTGCTGCCGAGGAAGCCGAGCACTTCACCTTGTTGCGTGAGCACCTCGTCAGCATCGGCGGCGATTACGGCGACTTTCCTGCGCACAACGGCCTGTGGGACATGGCCGAAAAGACCCGCTTCGACCTCCTCGCCCGCATGGCACTGGTGCCCCGCACCCTCGAGGCGCGCGGCCTGGACGTGAACCCCAGCATCCGCGCCAAGCTCGCGGCGGCGGGCGACCAGCGCGGCGCGGAAATCCTCGACCGCATCCTCGCCGAAGAAATCGGCCACGTGTTCATCGGCAACCGCTGGTATCACTGGGCCTGCCAGCGCTCCGGGCGCAATCCCTTGTCCGCCTACGACGAACTCGCCGCCGCCTTCGGCGCGCCACGCATCAAACCGCCGTTCAATCGCGACGCCCGTCTGAAAGCCGGATTCAGCGACGAAGAAATGGCGTGGCTGGAACGGGCGGCCTGACGCGCAGCAGCTTGAGCCGAGGCGGCCGCCTGCCATCCCGCCCCGAGCGCGATGCCGGTCCGCCCGGTACGATGCCCGGATACCCAATCTGAGCATTCCATGCGCTTCAGCCACATCCTTCTTGCCCTGCTCACGGTCACCATCTGGGGTTTCAATTTCGTGGTGATCAAGATCGGGCTGCAGGGCATGCCGCCGCTGTTTTTCACCACCATGCGGTTCACGTTCGCCGCGTTTCCGCTGGTGTTCTTCGTGCCGCGCCCGACGGTGCCCTGGAAATTCCTCGTCGGCTGGGGGCTGGCGCAGTTCGCGGTGCAGTTCGGCCTGCTGTTCGTCGGCATGAAGCTGGGCATGTCGGCCGGCCTGTCCTCGCTGGTCATTCAGCTGCAGGCGTTTTTCACCATCGGCCTGGCCTGGTGGCTGCTCAAGGAACAGGCCAGATTTGCCCAATTGCTCGGCGCGGGCATCGCGCTGGCCGGCATGGCCATTGTGGCGTGGCATCTGGACACGCCATCCACCTTCATCGGCCTGCTGCTGGTCGTCGGTGCGGCCTGCTCGTGGGCGGTGGCCAATCTGCTGGTCAAGCGCATGAAAGTGGTCAATCCCATGTCGCTCGTCGTCTGGGGCAGTCTGATCGCGGCACCAGTACTGGGTGTCATTTCCGCCGTGGTGGAAGGGCCGCAGTCGATGTGGTCGTCCCTGCTGGGAATGAATCTGATCTCCTGGATCACGGTGTTGTTCCAGTCCTACCCGAACACCCTGCTGGGGTTTGGCATCTGGTCGATGCTGATGCGGCGTTATCCCGCCTCGCAGGTCGCGCCATTCGCCCTGCTCGTACCGGTGGTCGGCATGGTGTCCGGCGCGCTGGTCCTGCATGAGAGCATGGAGCCATGGAAGATCATCGCCGGGGTGTTGGTGCTCACCGGCCTCGCGCTCAATCAGTTTGCTGCGCGCCTGCGGGGATGGATGGAACGCGCGCTGACGCGGCCTTGACCCACTGCATCAAAAGCTGGAGCCCGGCTGTTTGAGGAAATCGATCTCCTCCGCTGTCGATTCCCGTCCCAGAATCGCATTGCGGTGCGGGTATCGGCCGAAGCGGTCGACGATGGCCTTGTGTCGCAGCTCGAAATCGTGGTTCCGTGGCTGGCCGTTGGCCTTGAACAACTGCTCGGCAATTCCATGGATGGTCGGCGACTCGCTGTGCATATACGGCATGTAGAGGAAGGTGCGCCGCTCGGGCGGCAGCGCCTGATCGGCACCGCGTGCCACCGCCTCCTGCGCCAGCGCAAGGGCCAGCGGATCGCTGGCGAAGGCGCCCGGAGTGCCGCGGTGCATGTTCCGCGAGAACTGATCGAGGACGATGATTTCAGCCAACCGTCCCTCGATCTGCGCCCGCCAGGCGTATAGCTCGCAGCGATTTGCCTGGGCATGCAGCGCGCCGAAGCGACTGCGGATCAACACGTCGAAGGCCGGGTCGACCTCGAACCACTGGGCAGGCTTGATTTCCTCGAACCAGAAACGCAGCACGTCGTTGAACATCTCCGACTCCAAGGGGGTAACTCCGTGCAGCCTACGCCGACGCGCGCCGCCTTGCACGGCCCCACGCAACCTCCGCGTCAGCGCATCTGGAACAGCTCCTGGTGGAAGCGTTGCGGCGGCAGGCCGTGGCCGACGAAATCTTCGCGCAACGCCTTGCCGAAGCCCGGCGGCCCGCAGAACCACACACTCGCGGCCAGCCAGTCCGGCACGGCATCGCGGATGGCATTGGGCGTGAGGCGGCCATCCCTGCGGTCCACCCGCACATGCAGTCGTACGCCAGCGGCGTCGGCGTCGGCGGTGAGCTTGTCGATGGCTGCCTGATCGACGTCGGCGGTGGAGTGGAACAGATCCACCTCCTGCACCCCGGGCCGGCCGGCGAGCTGTTTGAGCCGGGCGACAAAGGGCGTGATGCCGATGCCCGCGCCCACCCAGATCTGGCGCGGCTGCGTGTCACGGAAATCGAAGCAGCCGTAGGGTCCTTCCACCGTCACCGGCATCCCGGCATGCAACTGATCCGGCAGACGGCTGGTGTGGTCGCCCAGCGCCTTGGTGATGAACACGATGCGGCGGTCGGCCGGGTTCCACGCCGAGGCGATGGTGTAGGGGTGCGGCCCCTCAGCGGAATCTGTCGTGACGAAGGCGAACTGCCCGGCCGTATGCCCAGGCCAGCCGGCATCGAGCGTGATGGCGGTCTCCGTCACCGGCATGTCGGGGTAGGTCATCACACCGTCCACCGTGCCCTGCACGCGCAGCCTGGCGCCGTGCCGTCCCGTCAGAATCCACAGCGCAGACGCCGATCCGCCTAGCAGCAGCGCGGCCAGCACCCAGCCGACAGGCTGGCTCCAGTAGCTGCTGTTCACCAGCACCACGGCGTGGAACGCCAGCGCCAGATAGCCGACGGCCAGCAGGGTGTGCGTCTTGCGGAACACGTGGTACGGAAAGCGCTTGACCAGGGCGATGACGATCAACGCCGCCGCGGCATAGAAGGCCCACTCGCCCACGGTTTCGGCAAGGCCGCGCATGCTGTGCAGCCAGCCTTCGATACCGCCGAGCGCCTCGGCACCGCCGCCGTGCGGCCTGCGCTGCGGCCTTTCCAGCCAGCCCCAGCCGACCATCCACTTGGTGCCTTGGGCGAACCACCAGTGGGTGACCGAGACGACCAGCGCGGTGATACCCAGCCACTTGTGAAGGCGGTACATCTTGTCCAGGCCACGCAGCCTGGGTTCCAGCCACTTGGGCCGCGCGGCGAGCATCATCGCCACGCTCATCGCGCCGATGGCGATGATGCCGCTGTATTGCATGAACACATTGCGAAAGGCGAAGTAGCCGAACGGCTGCGGCACCAATGTATCGGCCAGCAGCCAGAGCGCCGTCAGCAGCAGCAACAGCGCGGGAAAGGTGATTTTGATGGCTCGCATGAGCGACTCCAGTGCGGGGCGCGGCCGCAAACGCGGTGCTCCCGTTTACAGCACATTGTGCGCGCCGAAACCGGGTGCTGAATTGCTGCTTTGTGAAGCAATGCTGCTCCGCAGCAGCGCCCCTCAGCCCCGCGCTTCGCGGGTGCGGTAGCAGCAGCTGTACGCGTGGGGCGGAAACCCAAGCGGGCGCAGCGCCGTCTCCAATGCAGGTCAGACCGCGAAGGCGGCGCCTTCGACGGCCTGCGGCGCGTTGGGGTCGTCCGCCTGCGCGGTCATGCAGTCTGGGCGGCCAGAAGGGGACCCACAACGTTCACCATGGCCAGGCCGAGGGTGCGATGCTCCGGTGCATCGAGG
>JBAUTC010000265.1:0-8093 GCA_049582025.1 Thiomonas sp. | reverse complement strand
GAGCATCACCGAGGACATCCAGCTGCGCGCACAGCAAATGGGAATGTCCCGCCCCGCCGCCGAGCCGCCTCAAGGCGGGGCGAGCCCCCTCGGGGGGCAGCGCAGCGGCGACAGCCGCGAGCGTGGGGGCTCCTCATCCCTCCGCGCAGCGATCGTGTTCGCCGTTCCGGTGCCGAAAGGCATGACGGCGGAGCACATCACCCAGCAGCTCGCGGCGCAGGGTTACACCCGCATTCTGGGCGAGCGCCAATCGCCGCAAGGGGTGGTGCTCGACGTAGTGCAGGATCGTCTGCGCCTGCCTGCGGAAGACACCGCCCGCCTGAGCGAAGCAGTGGAAGCCGCGCTGCGATTTGGTCAGGGGCGTCTGGAGGTGCGCGAGCTGAGCGACGATGCCGCCACGCCAGGCGCGCACTGGCGTTACTCTGCCGACCTGCATTGCCCGGATTGCGATATCCACTACCGCGATCCCAGCCCTGGCCTGTTCAGCTTCAACTCGCCGGTCGGTGCCTGCGACACCTGCCGTGGGTTCGGGCGGGTGATCGGCGTCGATCTCGATCTGGTCATTCCCGAAGCGCGCAAGACCCTGCGCGCCGGTGCGGTCAAGCCCTGGCAGACGCAGAGCTTCGCCGAGTGCCAGACCGATCTGGAACGCTACGCATCGCAGGCCGAGGTCCGGCTGGACGTGCCCTGGGCCGACCTGAGCGAACGCGAGCGCGGCTGGGTGCTCGACGGTGATCCCAACTGGCGCGGCAACTGGCAGAAGCAGTTCTACGGCGTGCGCCGCTACTTCGACTGGCTGGAAAGTCGTGCCTACAAGATGCATGTGCGGGTGCTGCTGTCCAAATACCGCAGCTACACCGCCTGCCCGGCCTGTGCCGGGGCGCGGCTGAAAACCGAGGCCTTGCTGTGGCGCGTGGGCTCGCAGCAGCAGGCTGATGCGGCGCTGTCGGGGGGCTACCAGCGCTTCCGTCCCGTTGGCGTGAACTGGAGCGAGGCCACGCTGGCTGCGCTGCCGGGGCTGGCTCTCCACGACGTCAACAGTCTGCCCATCAGTCACCTGCGGGAGTTGTTCGCCCACATCGACCTGCCGGAGATGACGGGTGCGGCCAGTTCCATGCTGCTGGACAACATCCGCTCGCGGCTGCGTTTTCTGTGCGATGTGGGGCTCGGCTACCTCACGCTCGACCGGCAGTCGCGCACCCTGTCCGGCGGCGAGGTGCAGCGCATCAACCTGACCACCGCATTGGGCACTGCGCTGACGCAAACCCTGTTCGTGCTCGACGAGCCGTCCATCGGACTGCACCCGCGCGACCTTGACCGCCTGAACGGTGTGCTGCTGCGGCTGAAGGAAGCAGGCAACTCGCTGCTCATCGTCGAACACGACCCCCAGCTCATGCGTACCGCCGACTGGATGCTGGAAATCGGTCCGGGCCCCGGCGAACGCGGCGGGCATCTGGTGTTCCAGGGCACGGTGGAGCAGGCGCTGCACTCCGGCACCCTGACCGGGCGCTACCTTGCCGGAGACAAGCGGGTGAGCGACGCGCTGCCGCGCCGCCGCACCCCGCGCCGCGATGCCGACGGCAGCCTGATGGCCCCGCGGCTGATTCTCGAAGGCGCGCGCGAACACAATCTGCAGTCGATCACGGTGGAGATTCCGCTGGGTGCGATGACAGCGCTCACCGGTGTTTCCGGTTGCGGTAAGTCCACCCTGATTGGCGACGTGCTCTATCCCGCGCTGGCCCGCGCCCTGGGCAAGACCGCGCCCGTGCCCGGCGCCTTCGACCGACTGCTGGGATCGGAGCAAGTGGCCGACGTGGTCATGGTCGACCAATCTCCCATCGGCAAGACGGCGCGCTCCAATCCGGTGAGTTTCGTCGGCGCGTTCAACGGCATTCGCGCCCTGTTCGCTGCGTTGCCGCAGGCGCGCGAGCGCAGCTACACCGCAGGCACGTTCAGCTTCAACAGCGGCGATGGCCGCTGCCCGACCTGCGGCGGGTCCGGCTTCGAACATGTGGAAATGCAGTTCCTGTCCGACGTGTATCTGCGCTGCCCGGATTGCGACGGCAAGCGCTTCCGTCCTGAAGTACTGGAACTGCGTCTGCCCGCGCAGGCGGTGTTTGCCGAATTGAACATTTCCGACGTGCTCGACCTCACCGTGGCCGAGGCGCTGCAGCGCTTTCGCGGGCAGGCCGACATCACCCGGCCGCTGCAAGCCCTGGTGGATGTGGGGCTGGATTATCTGCGGCTCGGACAGCCCACGCCCACGCTCTCCGGGGGCGAGGCGCAGCGGCTCAAGCTTGCGGGCTTCCTGTCCGAAGCCGCCAAGACCCGCGCCGGGCTGGCACGCAGAGGCACGCTCTTCCTGTTCGACGAGCCCACCACCGGCCTGCATTTCGACGACGTGGCCAAACTGCTGCGCGCGCTGCGCAAATTGCAGGACGCCGGGCACAGCGTGCTGGTGATCGAGCACAACCTCGATGTCATCGCCTCGTCCGACTGGGTAATCGACCTCGGCCCGGAAGGTGGCGATGCGGGGGGGCGGCTGGTGTTCGCAGGGCCACCGGATGAACTTGCCGCCTGTGCGCTGTCGTTCACCGGTCAGGCGCTGGCGCGTGACGTGGCGTCGCATTCCATCGTCCGCACCGCAGACGCCGCGAATACATCGCGCATGCCGCAGGCGGCTGAACCGGCGGCGTCTTACCTCGCCTCGGCGCAGACCACCGCTGACGATGCCGTGGGCCCGCATCTTGCCAGCGCCCTGCGTGCCGGCAAGGCCGGGTTCATCGCCATCCGTCAGGCCCGCGAACACAATCTGCGCGGGGTCGACGTGGACATTCCCCGCGGGCAGATGACGGTGATCACCGGCGTGTCAGGTTCGGGCAAGTCCACGCTGGCCTTCGACGTGCTGTTCACCGAGGGCCAGCGGCGCTACCTGGAGTCGATCAACGCCTATGCCCGGCAGTTCGTGCAGCCCGCGGCGCGGCCCGATGTGGAAGCCATCGTCGGCATTCCGCCCACGGTGGCCATCGAGCAGCGCACCAGTCGGGGCGGGCGCAAGAGCACCGTGGGCACGCTCACCGAGGCCTACCACTTCCTGCGCCTGATCTACGCCAAATGCGGCACCCAGTACTGCCCGGATTGCGACATTCCCATCCAGCCGCAGAGTGCCGACGCCATCGCCGCGCAGCTGCTGCGCGACTGGCGCGGCCAGCACATCGGTCTGCTCGCGCCGCTGGTGGTGCAGCGCAAGGGCTATTACACCGATCTGGCCGTCTGGGCGCGCACCATGGGCTACACCCATCTACGCGTGGATGGCGCCTTTGTACCGACCTCTCCCTGGCCCCGGCTGGACCGCTTCAAGGAACACAGCATCGAGTTGCCCGTGGGCGATGTGATGGTGCGTGCCGAGAATGAAGACGCGCTGCGCGAACTGCTGCGCCGCGCGCTGGCCCTGGGCAAGGGCGTGGTGCTGGTGCTCGCCCCGCTCGATGGCCTGAAGGCAACGATGGAATCCGGCCAGCCCGAGCCGCCGATGCGCAGCATGCTGCTCTCCACAAAGCGCGCCTGCCCAGGCTGCGGGCGCAGCTTCCGCGAGCTCGACCCGCGCCAGTTCTCCTACAACTCGCCCACCGGCTGGTGCACCACCTGCTTCGGCACCGGCGAGCTGATTGCCGGGTTCGACGCCGAACAGACCGGTGAGGAGGCGGGATGGATGGAGGCCGAAGGCGAGAAGTCCGCGCCACGCGGCAAGACGGCCAAGGGCCGCAAGGCGGCGGTCGCCCGCGAGCCGGAATCCTCCAGGACCTGTCCGGGCTGTCACGGCGCGCGGCTCAACCGCGACAGCCTTTCGGTCCGGTTCCGTGAACAGTCCATCGCGCAGGTCGCCGCACGCGACGTGGACTCGGCCGCGGGCTGGTTCGGCGCGCTGGCGCTCACCCCGCGCGAGCAAGAGATCGCCCGTGACGCCCTGAGCGAAATCCGCACCCGCATGGCGTTCATGCAACAGGTCGGACTGGGCTATCTGGGTCTGGATCGGGCCGCGCCCACGCTCTCGGGCGGCGAGGCGCAGCGCATCCGGCTGGCGGCGCAACTCGGCAGCAATCTGCGCGGAGTGTGCTACGTGCTCGATGAGCCGACCATCGGCCTGCATCCGCGCGACAACCGCATCCTGCTCGATGCGCTGGCCACGTTGAAGTCCAAGGGCAATACCCTGGTGGTGGTGGAGCACGACGAAGACACCATGCGCCGTGCCGACCATCTCATCGACATCGGCCCGGGTGCGGGGCGGCGCGGTGGTCAGGTGGTGGCCAGCGGCGCGTTGCAGACCGTGCTCGACCAGGCCGACACCGCCACGGCCCGCAGCTTGCGAGACCCCATGCCCTGGCCGTTGCAACCACGGCCCGTCACCCTTGCAGACGCACCCGCGCTGCGTCTGCAAGGCGCGCACCTGCACAACCTCCAGGGACTGAGCGCGCAATTTCCCCGGGGGCGGCTGACGGTGGTGACCGGTGTGTCCGGTTCGGGCAAGTCCACCCTGGCGCGCGAGGTGTTGCTGCCCGCGCTGCGGCAGCGCCTGGGTGGAGATCCGGGCGAACTCGACAGCGCGGGAGACCTGATTGACTGGGAAGGCCTGGAACGCGTGCTCGAAGTCGATCAGGCCCCCATCGGCAAGACCCCGCGTTCCTGTGCCGCGACCTATCTGGGACTCTGGGACGGCATTCGCCAACTGTTTGCCGAGACCGAAGAGGCGCGGATTCGCGGTTATTCCGCCAGCCGTTTTTCCTTCAACACCGGCCCTGGCCGCTGCCCGACCTGCGAAGGGCAGGGCGCGGTCAAGGTGGCGATGAACTTCCTGCCCGACGTGACCGTCCCCTGCACCGATTGCAACGGCCTGCGCTTCAACCCGGAAACCCTGGCGGTGCGGCTGCGCGGGCGCAATGCTGGCGAGGTGCTGCAGATGGAAGTGGACGAAGCCGTGGAGTTTTTTGGTGCGCACCGCAAGATTCACCATGCCCTGCAACTGCTGCAGGACGTGGGCCTGGGTTATCTGCAGCTCGGCCAGCCCAGCCCCTTCCTGTCGGGCGGCGAGGCGCAGCGCATCAAGCTGGTGACAGAGCTCTCCACCGCCGGTACCCGCCCGACGGTTTACGTTCTGGACGAGCCCACCGTGGGCCTGCACAAGACCGACACCGAAAAGCTCATCCGCGTGCTTCACCGCCTGACCGACAGCGGCCACACCGTGGTGGTGATCGAACATGACCTCGACATGATGGCGAATGCCGACTGGCTGATCGACCTCGGTCCGGAAGGCGGCAAAGGCGGCGGACGGCTGGTGCTGCAAGGTCCGGTGGCAGTGTTCCTGCGCCCCGGCGCCGTCGGCCACACCGCGCAGGCGCTGCGCGATGCCTGGACGCGGCACGCGGCAATGGGCTGATTCGGCCGCTCTTATGTCATATACAAGACTGTTTCATGCAGCATAGAATGTCCGGGTTACTACCGAAGGAGCCTCCCTCATGGATCAACATATCCGCATTCCCGCCGGCGAAAAAATCACGGTCAACCCGGACTACTCGCTCAACGTTCCCGACCATCCCATCATTCCTTACATCGAGGGCGACGGCACGGGTTTCGACATCACCCCGGTGATGCTCAAAGTGGTGGATGCGGCGGTGGAGAAGGCGTATGGCGGCAAGCGCAGCATCGCCTGGATGGAAATCTTTGCCGGTGAAAAAGCCACCCGCGTCTATGGCCCGGACGTGTGGCTGCCTGAAATCACCCTGCAGATCCTCAAGGACTACGTGGTGTCGATCAAGGGGCCTTTGACGACCCCCGTGGGTGGCGGCATCCGCTCGCTCAACGTGGCGCTGCGGCAGGAGCTCGACCTCTACGTCTGCCTGCGCCCGGTGCGCTACTTCCAGGGCGTGCCATCGCCGCTGAAACACCCGGAAAAGACTGAAATGGTCATCTTCCGCGAGAACTCCGAAGACATCTACGCCGGCATCGAGTGGGCGGCCGAATCCGACGAGGCGAAGAAGGTGGTCAACTTCCTCATCAACGAGATGGGCGTGAAAAAGATCCGCTTCCCCAAGACGTCGGGCATCGGCATCAAGCCGGTGTCGCGCGAAGGCACCGAGCGGCTGGTGCGCAAGGCCATGCAGTACGCCATCGACAACGACCGCAAGTCTGTCACCCTGGTGCACAAGGGCAACATCATGAAGTTCACCGAAGGCGCGTTCCGTGACTGGGGCTATGGTCTGGCCGCCAAGGAATTCGGCGCCGAGCTGCTCGACGGCGGCCCGTGGATGCGTTTCAAGAATCCCAAGACCGGGAACGACATTGTCGTCAAGGACATGATTGCGGACGCCTTCCTGCAGCAGATCCTGCTGCGTCCCGACGAATACGACGTGATCGCCACGCTGAACCTGAACGGCGACTACGTTTCCGACGCGCTTGCGGCGCAGGTGGGCGGCATCGGCATCGCGCCGGGAGCCAACCTGTCGGATAGCGTGGCCATGTTCGAGGCCACCCACGGCACCGCGCCCAAGTATGCGGGCAAGGACTACGTGAACCCGGGATCGGAAATCCTCTCGGCAGAGATGATGCTGCGCCACATGGGCTGGTTCGAGGCGGCTGACCGCATCATCGCCAGCATGGAAAAATCCATCCTGTCGAAGAAGGTCACCTACGACTTCGCCCGCCTGCTGCCCGACGCCACCCAGGTGAGCTGCTCAGGCTTCGGTCAGGTGATGATCGACCACATGTAAACCGCCGCCGCAACGGGCCGAAAAAAGACCGCCGCTGGCGGTCTTTTTTTGTGTCCAGGCGAACGCGTGTATCTGCCCCCTTGTTTTCCGCCAATGTCCCCGCAGATGCGTGGCTCGGTTCCTGCTTGTGCCAACCTGAGAACGCCTGCGGAATTACCCTCGGCAACACACAGATTGCGGCAGACCTCCCTACAATTTTGTTCATGGCTGCATCGAATCCAACCCATCCCGAAGACGGCGGCGCCGTCGTCGTTGAGCGTCAGTCGCTGCGGCTCAAGCCGCCGGCGATGTATCAGGTCATCCTGCTCAATGACAACTTCACGCCGATGGAATTCGTCGTTGTGGTGATACAGCACTATTTCAATAAAGACCGCGAAACGGCGACTCAAATCATGTTAAAAGTGCACCAGGATGGTCGTGGCGTTTGCGGGGTTTACACCCGCGACATCGCGGCCACCAAGGTGGAACAGGTGATCGGCGCGGCCCGCCAGGCCGGTCATCCCTTGCAGTGTGTGATGGAAGCCATTTAGGAGGCTCGTGATGATTGCGCAAGAACTGGAAGTCAGCCTGCACATGGCTTTTGTCGAGGCGCGCCAACAGCGCCACGAATTCATTACCGTCGAGCATCTGCTGCTGGCCCTGCTCGACAACCCCTCCGCTGCCGAGGTGCTGCGCGCGTGTTCGGCCAATCTGGACGATCTGCGCAAAAGTCTCACCGCGTTCATCAAGGAAAACACCCCCATCGTGCCTGGCTCGGACGACGTGGACACCCAGCCCACGCTGGGCTTCCAGCGGGTGATCCAGCGCGCCATCATGCATGTGCAGTCCACCTCCAACGGCAAGAAGGAAGTGACTGGCGCCAACGTGCTGGTCGCGATCTTCAGCGAAAAGGATTCGCACGCGGTGTATTACCTGCACCAACAAGGAGTCACGCGCCTCGATGTGGTGAACTTCCTCTCGCACGGCATCCGCAAGTCCGAGCCCGTGGAGCCCAGCAAGTCGGCCTCCGGCTCGGCCGAAGATGCCGCGGAAGAGAAAGACTCTAAGGAATCCCCGCTCGACCAGTTCACCCAGAACCTCAACGCGCTCGCGCAACAGGGCAAGATCGACCCGCTCATCGGCCGCGAGCATGAGGTGGAGCGCGTCATTCAGGTGCTGTGCCGCCGCCGCAAGAACAACCCGCTGCTGGTGGGCGAGGCGGGCGTGGGCAAAACCGCCATTGCCGAGGGCCTGGCCTGGCGCATCACCGAAGGGCAGGTGCCGACCATTCTCGACGACGCCGTGGTGTATTCGCTGGACATGGGCGCACTGTTGGCGGGCACCAAATAC
>JBAUTC010000264.1:0-3144 GCA_049582025.1 Thiomonas sp. | reverse complement strand
GTGCTGGTCGCCTTGAATGGCGAGCGCGCGCGCAAAGGCCTGTTCCAGCGCAGCCATGCGCTGGCGCGCCCTGGCGACATCTGGCGCGTCACCGTGCTGCGTCAGGACCTGCTGCGGCAAAGCGAAGCCGCCTGGTTCGTGCTGCCCACCAGTCGTGTTCAGCTACGGGTGGCAACCAAACTCCAAGCCGCACAGCGCCAGCGCCAGAACGCCTGGCTGGGCACGGTCGGCTGACGCACAATTCCCCAAACAACCCCGCAAGGAGATACAGATGCAGACCACGGACGACGCCGTCATCCTCACCGAAACACGGGGCCATGTCGGCCTCATCACGCTCAACCGCCCCAAGCAGCTCAATGCGCTGAATGACGCGCTGATGGACGCGCTGGGCGCCGCGCTGAAGACCTTTGATGCCGACCCGGCCATCGGCAGCATCGTGCTCACCGGCAGCGACAAGGCATTCGCCGCAGGAGCCGACATTGCCGCGATGGCACAGAAGACCTTTCCCGCCAGTTACACCGAAGACTTCATCACCCGCAACTGGGAAGCCGTGCTGCAGACGCGCAAACCGGTCATTGCCGCAGTGCGCGGCTACGCACTGGGCGGCGGCTGTGAGCTGGCAATGATGTGCGACCTCATCGTTGCGGCGGACAACGCCCAGTTCGGCCAGCCCGAGATCAAGATTGGCATCATTCCCGGTGCCGGTGGTACGCAGCGCCTCACCCGCGCGATCGGCAAGGCCAAGGCCATGGATCTGGTCCTCACCGGTCGCCTGATGGACGTCGCCGAAGCCGAACGCAGCGGGCTGGTGGCAAGGGTCGTGCCGCTGGAGCGCGCGCTCGACGAGGCCGTGGCCATGGGCGAGACCATTGCCGGCTTCTCGCAGCCCTCGGTGCTGATGGCAAAGGAATGTGTGAATCGCGCGTTCGAGTCGTCCCTTGCCGACGGTCTGCGCTTTGAGCGTCGTCTCTTCCAATCCCTGTTTGCCACGGCAGATCAGAAAGAGGGCATGGCAGCCTTCCTGGAAAAACGCAAACCGCTGTTCACTCATCGCTGATGCGCTATACTGCTCAGCTTTGGCGCTTTAGCTCAGTCGGTTAGAGCGACGGAATCATAATCCGCAGGTCCGGGGTTCGAGTCCCTGAAGCGCCACCATGAATATCAAGGGCCTAGAAGCTTTCGCTTCTAGGCCCTTTTGTTTGTCCTGGGTCATCCGATCGGTGTGATCCGCGTGCACGTCCGGGCCGCGAAGCTGCCCCTTGTCGCCATCGAGCACACGCGGATGGGTCAGGCTCTGCCCCCTCTGACCAACCGAACACCCTGCCGATGGCCTCGCACCGGCCATCAGAGGCTGGAGGCTCGACGAAAGACAGGGTCGTTCATGCCACCGCGCCGACCGACATCCTGGTGCGGCATGCCGACCGGATTCCCCCTATTGATTCGTAGCAGCAATCACTTCTGGCAGATCCGTCAAGCCTGCAAGGATCTTTTCGATGCCATCCTGCCGCAGCGTGACCATGCCGGCGGCTTGTCCCATGGCAACGATGTCCTGTGCCGGAGCACGACGACGGATGAGTTCACGCAAGCGGTCATCTGCCATGAGCGCTTCATGCAATCCAAGGCGGCCGTGATAGCCGGTGCCATCACACGTTGCGCAGCCGTGCCGGCGGTATTGCCACAGATGCCCTTCGGCATCGCCGTACGTCTTTGACCACTGCGCGATCAGAGCGCCCCTGTCGACATTGTCCAAGCCACCACTCTTGACATACAAATCTGCCAGATACTCCAGATCGACGCCCTGCAGGCGTTCCTTGACGCGGCATTCCGTGCAGAGTCGGCGCACCAGTCGTTGCGCAAGGATGGCAAGTAGCGAGTCCGAGAAGGTGAAGGGATCCATGCCGATTTCCAGCAGACGTGTGATGCTCTCGGCTGCCGAATTGGTGTGCAAGGTCGACATCACCAAATGCCCGGTGAGCGAGGCCTCGACGGCAATCCGGGCCGTTTCCTCATCGCGCATTTCGCCGATCATGATCACATCAGGGTCAGCGCGCAGAAAGGTGCGCATTGCTGCTGCAAAGGTCCAACCAATGCGCCCATTGACTTGCACCTGACGCAGACCTTTTTGCGTGATTTCAACGGGATCTTCAGCAGTCCATATCTTCTTTTTGCCCGTATTGAGTTCACGCATCACGGAGTGCAAGGTGGTGGTCTTGCCACTGCCGGTCGGGCCGCAGATCAAGATCAGTCCATAGGGCTTATGGATCACCGAGCGCAGCCCCTCGAGATTGCGCTTACTGAGATTGATGTCTTCCAGCGGCATAGGCTTGAGGCCGCTCAGCAAACGCAGGACAACATCCTCCAAGCCATGCACTGTTGGCACAGTCACCATGCGGAGCTCGATATGACTGCCTCCGAATCGTGCAAAGTCGATCTTGCCGTCCTGCGGTTTGCGGTGTTCGGAAATGTCCAGATCCGCCATGATCTTGAGCCTGGAGACGATGGCAAAGCAGTAGCTCGCCGGCAACTCCTGATACTCCGACATGTCGCCATCGATGCGCAGCCTGACCTGAACGGGATTCGGCGCATCGGAAGTCTCGATATGGATGTCCGATGCGCGTAGTTTGATCGCATTGGCGATCAGACGATTGACGAATTGCACGAGTGCGCTATCGGAATCCGAGGCGGCAGCAATGTCGTTGATTGCGATGGAGTCGCCGTGCTCGGCAAGCTCAGTCGCCAGTTCCTGAATACTGCGCTGTGCAGAAGACAACGTCGTGGCGGTCGAACGAAGATATGCACGGGCAATCGCCGGCGCCAAGGTCCCCGCAACGGCCGCGACTCCGACCACGCGCAGATTGGTCCTGAAACGCAATTCATCCAGGAGTGCCTTGTTGTCCCAAGGATCTGGAGCGGCGACCACCAATGTGCCATCGCGCACCATCAGAGGCAGCACCAGCTCGCGTTCGGCAAACTCTGCGGGAACGAAGTGCAATACCCCTTCCTCCGGGCGTACGGTGTGCAAATCGACGAAGCGAAGGCCAAGCCACTCCCCCATGACGCGGTTGATTTGCTCAGCTGTGAGAATTTTGTTGTCGACCAGGACAGCACCAAGCACGCGATGGGGAACGGTGCGCGACTGCTGGG
>JBAUTC010000263.1:0-4841 GCA_049582025.1 Thiomonas sp. | reverse complement strand
CCTGCGGGCTTTGCGGATCGGCGTTGGCAGCCGCCTTGAGCTGATTCAGCCCCTGGAACGACAGGCTGTTGCTCGCCGTGACTCCGCTGGGAGGGAGTGGCGCCTTGGGCAGGGTGGGCGAGGTTGTCATATCGGCGGGGCGGGTCAGATCACGTCGAGCTGGGCATGCAGTGCGCCTGCGGCCTTCATCGCCTGCAGGATGGCGATCAGGTCGTTGGGGGCGGCGCCCACCGCGTTGAGCGCCCGGACCACGGCTTCTAGCGTAACGCCCGGATTGAACATCAGCAGGTTGGCCTTGTCCGCCTTGGCTTTGACGTCGGTCTTGGGCGTCACGACGGTCTGCCCCGCGCCCAGCGGGTTGGGTTGGCTGACTTCGTACTTCGTACTGATGGTGACCGACAGATTGCCGTGTGCCACGGCGCAGGCGCCCAGTGTCACGTTCTGGCCCAGGACCACGGTGCCGCTGCGGGCGTCGATCACCACCTTGGCCGGTGGTGACTCGGGGGTGACGTCAAGCGCTTCGACCTGGCCGAGAAAGGCGGTGCGGGCCCCCGCTGTCAGCGGCGCCTGGACCTGGATGACACCGGCGTTCAGGGCGGTGGCAGTGCCGGCGCCGAACTGCTGGTTGATGCTGTTGGCAATGCGGCTGGCGGTGCCGAAACTGGGGGTGTCGAGCGCCAGGGTCAACGGACCAGGGTGGTCGAAATTGTTCGCCACGGTGCGTTCGACCGTGGCGCCGTTGGCAATCATGCCGGCTGTGAGAAAGTTGACCTGGGTGCTGTTGCCGCCCGAGGATGCACCAAAGCCGCTGACCACCACATTGCCCTGCGCGACGGCGTAGGTCTGGCCGTCTGCACCTTTCAGCGGGGTCATCAGCAGCGTGCCGCCAGCCAGGCTGGTGGCGTTGCCCACGGCGGAGACGGTGATGTTGATCTGTTGCCCCGGCTGCGAAAACGGCGGCAGGCTGGCGGTGATCATCACTGCAGCCACGTCCTTGGGCTGCAGGTTGGAGGCCACGCTCGGTGGCAGGTTGATGCCCAGGCGCTGGAACATGGACAGCAGCGACTGCGTGGTGTAGGGCACCTGCGTCGCCTGGTCACCCGTGCCGCCCAGACCGACGACCAGGCCGTAGCCGACAAGCTGGTTGACGCGCACGCCCTGAACGCTGGTGAGGTCGCGGATGGCGGCTGCCCGCGCGGGCTGTAGCGCGAGCGCGAGCAGCGCCAATGCGCCTGCGGCGCCCAATGGACGCAGCAGGCGGAGGATGGAGTGGAATGCAGTGGGGTTCATGGCGAAGGTCGGACGGACTCAGAACGGCCAGAGCGAGAGGAAGAAACTCGCCAGCCAGGGAACTTTGGCGGCGGCATACACATCGCCGGTGCCGCTGTATTCCACCCGTGCATTGGCGATCTGGGTGCTGAGCACGGTGTTCTGCGGGCTCACGTCGGCAGCGCGCACTACGCCGGCGACTCGGATGTATTCGTGACCACCGTTGAGCATGACTTCCTTTTGCCCCGAGACCTGGAGATTTCCATTGCTCATCACCTGCACGACCGTCGCCTGCAGGGTGGTGGTGAATGTGTTGCTCTGCGATGTGGCGCCATTGCCCGCGAACTTGCTGGCTGACGTGGCTCCGATGGTGGGCGAATAGCCATGCGCGGTGAACGGCTTGCCGAAAAAGCTCGACAGGCCGGCGCTCACGTCGTCCGACTTGTTCACGGTGGTGTTGGTGGACTTCGTGGCGTTGGCATTTTCCTGGATGAGCACGGTAATCAGGTCGCCCACGCGATGCGCGCGGCTGTCTTCGAACAGCGCGACGTTGGTGCCCGGCTGCCAGATCGCGCCGTTGGGCGAATGCGCGTTCATCGATTCCGGCACCGCGGGTATGGGCAGAGGTTTGAGCGCGCCACTGCTCATGTGCTGCGGTGCGGTGGCGCAGGCGCCGAGCAGCAAGGCCAACGTGGCGGCCAGCAGCAGACGGGGAACGCGCAGCAGATGCATGGCGGTCATCACAGGTTGTTGTTGACGTACTGCAGCATCTGGTCGGACGCCTGCACCGCCTTGCTGTTGACTTCGTAGGCGCGCTGGGTGGAGATCATGTCGACCAGTTCGGCCACCACATTGACGTTGGACGATTCCAGGTAGCCCTGGCGTACCGCGCCCAGGCCGTTGAGCGTTGGCTGTCCGGTATTGGGCGCGCCGCTGGAACCGGTCTGGAGATAGAGGTTGTCGCCGATGCTTTGCAGTCCTGTGGGGTTGACGAAGCTGGCCAGCTGCAGCGCGCCCACCTGCTGCGGCGTGGACTGTCCCGGCAGGGTGACGGACACCGTGCCGTCGTTGCCGATGGTCACGGTCTGGGCGCTGGCCGGAACAGTGATTGTGGGTTGCAACGCATAGCCGCTGGCCGTGACCACCTGTCCCTGGTTATTGAGCTGGAAGGTGCCGTCGCGGGTGTAGGCGATGGTGCCGTCGGGTTTGAGCACCTGGAAGAAGCCCTGGCCGTCGATGGCGACATCGAGCGAGTTGCCCGTCTGCGTCAGATTGCCCTGGGTCATCAGCCTTTCGGTAGCCACCGAGCGCACGCCGGTGCCGAGCTGCAGGCCGCTGGGGTATTGCGTGCTCTGCGACGACTGCGCGCCAGGCTGGGTGAGGTTCTGGTAGAGCATGTCCTGAAACACCGCGCGAGAGCCCTTGAACCCGCTGGTGTTGACGTTGGCCAGGTTGTTGGCGATGACGTCCATGCGGGTCTGTTCGGCTTCAAGGCCGGTGCGGGCAACGTAGAGCGAGCGGATCATGGCGGGTTCTCTGGATGAGGTGTCGGGGGGGCGAGGGCTGCGCGGCGCGTCAGGTCGCGATCAGGTCACGTTGAGCAGCTGCGTGGCGGCCTGGTGGTTCTGGTCCACGGTCTGCATCAGCTTGGTCTGGATTTCAAACGCCCGGGTGTTGTCGAGGATCTGGATCATGGCCTGCATCGGATTGACGTTGCTGCCCTCCAGCGCGCCCACGGCGAGCTGTACATTGCCGTCGGCAGCCGCAGGGCCTTTGGTATCGCGAAAGAGTCCGTCCGCGCCGCGCTGCATCTGGCTGGCGGGCGGGTTGACGAGCTGCAGGCGATTGACCACGACCAGTGCGTTGGGCTGGCTGCCAACCGGCACGCCGGAAATGGTGCCGTCCGCGCCGACCTGTACCGATTCAAGTGGCGGCAGCGAGATGGGCGCGCCGCTCTGGCCCAGCACCGGGCGGCCGTCACTGGTGGAGAGAATGCCGCTGCTGCTCACCTGCAGATCGCCGTTGCGGGTGTAGGCGGTCTCGCCGTTGGCGGCCTGCACCGCAATCCAGCCGGGTCCCTGGATGGCGACGTCCAGATTGCGTCCGGTGTGGGTGATCGGGCCTTCCTGCAGATTGGCGCTGTTGCCCTGCACTGCGGTATAGGCGCTGCTCGGCACGGCGTTGCCATACACCGGCAGGGCGCGAAACTGCGCCTGCTCGCCGCGGTAGCCCGTGGTGTTGACGTTGGCGAGGTTGTTGGTCGTCGCCGCCTGCTGCTGCAGGATGGCGCGTGCGCCGGTGGCGGCTATCCATAAGGTATCCATGGTTCAGGTGTCCTGTTTTTTTACAGGGTAAGCAAGGTCTGGACCACCTGGTTCTGCGTCTTGATGGTCTGCGCATTGGCCTGATAAGCCTGCTGCGCGACGATCAGATTGACCAGCTGCGTCGACAAATCGACGTTGGAGCCCTCCACGGCACTGGACTGCAGCGAGCCCAGCCCGGCAGACTGCGGACTGCCCGTCAGCGGCTGGCCGGACTGATAGGTCGAGGCGTAGTAGTTGTTGCCCACGCGCTGCAAGCCTTGCGGCGCGCGGAAATTAGTCAGAGAAATCTGGCCGAGCGTGGCGGACTGGCCGTTGCTGTACCGCCCGAAAATCACCCCGCTCGGATCGACAGAGAGATTGCTCAACTGCCCCACGCCGTAGCCGTCGTTGGTGACGTTGCTCACCGCTGTAGGGGCGCTGTAGTTGGTCGATCCGGCGAAGTTGACGGTGACAGCGCCGGGTGCTGCGCCGTTTGGCCAGGAAATATTGAGCGTTGTCGTCGGAGCGGGTGTGGCAATCGCGCCCGTGGTGTTGAAGTCCAGTGTGGTGGCCGCACCCGATGCAATGGTGCCGCCATTGACCGAGTACTGCACGTTCCAGACCTGGCCCGATGAGGGGCTGGTGCCGGATGTGAGGGTGTAGTAGGTCGACAGCAGGTGCGCGTTGCCCAGGCTGTCATATACCGAGGTGCTGGTGGTGAAGTTGTAGGTCGTCGGGTCGGCGGCGTTGAACGCCGTGCCGCTGGCCACCGGCGTGCTCGAGGAGTTCAGGTTCAGGGTGAGGCCCAGGCCGGAGGTGGCTTCAGGGGCCAGGGTGGTCTGGGTGATCTGCAGCGGACCGCTGGCGCCGGTGAGGGTGCCGCTCACTGCGGAGGTGCCCACCAGCTGCCCGCCCGCAGCATCGACGATGTAGCCGTTCTTGTCGAGCTGGAACTGGCCGTCACGGCCGTAGACCGTGGCGCCATTGTAGTTGAACTGGAAGAAGCCGCTGCCGTTGATGGCGATGTCCAACGGATTGCTCGTAGCGCTGATATTGCCCTGCGAGAACTGCTGTGCGACGGTCTGCACCGAGGTGCCGATGCCGATCTGCCCGTATTGCGGCGAGGTGCCGGCGATGGCCGTGGCGTAGGCGTCGGCGAACTGCGCATTGGACTGTTTGAAGCCCACGGTATTGGCATTGGCGATGTTGTTACCCATCACCTGCAGGTCGGTCGAGGCGGCCGTCAGGCCGGACAGGGCGGTTTGGAAG
>JBAUTC010000262.1:0-10163 GCA_049582025.1 Thiomonas sp. | reverse complement strand
GGCCCGACGTGTTCCAGCAGTTTGTCGCGTTCGAACTGGGCGATCACGCGGCTGGCGGTTTCCAGCGCGACGCCCAGCATCGCGCCCAGGTCGCTGCGCTTGGGCAGGGTGATGGTGTCGTTGAGTTCCGGATCGGCCAGCTTGAGCAGCAGCCGTGCCATGCGCGACGGAATGGCACCTGAGCCCAGCAGCAGCGCCCATTCGTCAGTGTCGCGCAGCGCGCGATGCCAACGCTCCAGGAATTCCTGGCGCAGATTGGGCACCTGGTCTTCCATCTTGCGGATCACTTCCACCGGGATGCGGCACACTCGTACCGCGCCAATGGCCGAGGCGTGGTGCATATACGGCTCGTGAATGAAACATTCCAGACCGATCAGATCGCCGCGCCGTGCCACGCGGGTGATGCGGCGTGTGCCGTCTGGAAGCACGCGTTCCAGCTTCACATAGCCGGTCTTGATGGTGTAGAGCCACTCGCCGCGCTGGCCTTCGCTGAACAACTGCTGACCCGCGGCATATTGCATGTCGTCGATGACTTGATGGAAGGTATCGAAGTCCTCCATGCGCAGTGCGCCGAACAGCGCGATGCGTCGCACACCGCAATTGCGGCAATCCGATGCACCGCGCCAGGCGTTGACAATCTCGGTGTGCGCCATCCGGTCCGTCGCTGGCTCCTTGCCGCGCGGCAAGGACTTCCGCAGCGCGGTGAGCGGAATGGTCGTGGTCTTGGGCGGTCTGGCAAATGTGGTTTCCATGGCGAACTTTCATTGACGTGGCTCAATATTAGCGATTGCTGATATTGCCTTGTCAATATAGGGAATGCACTGTGTTAACTAGTATTAACCCTATGTTTTGTGGAGTTTCATTGCGCAAAATCGATTTTTGCGGCGCACAAAACTGCGGCAATCTGTCGCAGGTGAAGTCGTTTCCTTCCTCGCAATTGCAACAGTGCGGACGGACAGGGACCCCAAGCCGGTTTGTCGATCCGCCTACACTTTCCGATTTCTTGCCTGTTTGCCAGAACCTGTGATGTTTGGGCGCCCTGGCATTTTTCTGAGACAAAGAAAGGTGCGATCACCATGATGGATGTGCAAACTCTGGCCGCGCGCGATGTGCGGCGCGCTTTGGAGGAGGATCTGGGATCCGGCGATCTGACCGCCTCGCTCATCGATCCCGACGCGGTCGCGCATGCTGCGATTCGGAGTCGCGAGGCCGCCCGGCTGTGCGGCGCGCCTTGGGCCAACGCGTGTGTGCGCGCGCTCGATCCATCAGCGCATATTGAGTGGTTGACGGCCGAAGGCGGTACGTTGGCAAAAGATGCGGTGTTTTTGGAGTTGCGCGGAAACGCCCGCGCCCTTCTCAGCGCCGAGCGGACGCTGCTCAATTTCCTTCAACTACTCAGTGCTGTGGCCACGCGCACGGCGCACTACGTGGACGCTGTGCGCGGCACCCGGGCGCAGATTGTTGACACCCGCAAGACCCTGCCGGGCCTGAGGCTGGCACAGAAATACGCGGTCCGCGTGGGCGGCGGGATGAATCACCGTGTCGGCCTGTTCGACGCGGTGCTGATCAAGGAGAACCACATTGCCGCAGCCGGCGGAGTGGCACAGGCCCTGCAGCGGGCACAGGCGGTGGCGGCGCAGGCGCAGTTCATCGAGATCGAGGTGGAAACCATGGACCAGCTCGAAGAAGCCCTGGGCGCTGGCGCCCGCATGGTACTGCTGGACAATATGTCCCTCGATCAACTCCGCGAGGCGGTACGGATCACTGGTCAGCGCGCCGTGCTGGAAGTCTCCGGCGGGGTTGATCTGCAAACGGTGCGCGCCATTGCAGAAACCGGAGTCGACCGCATCTCCGTAGGCAAGCTGACCAAGGACGTGCAGGCCATCGACCTGTCCATGCGCTTCACCTCCCTCTGATCACCGCATCCGCATCCCAAAGGAAACCTCATGTCCGCCATCTTTCCCGTTGCATTTGACAGCCCGGTGACGGGTACTGCGCAGGCGTGGGCGCGCGTTCCCGCCGAGCCGGACCCGGCAGAGCGCGAGGCGCTGATGGAGCGCTGCGCCACGCTGCTGCGCGCCCACGACGCGGCGCTGGTGGCGCATTACTACACCCATCCCGACCTACAGGATCTGGCCCAGGCCACCGGCGGATTGGTGGCCGATTCACTGGAGATGGCCCGTTTCGGTGCGCGCCAGCCAGCCACCACGCTGGTTGTCGCCGGGGTGCGCTTCATGGGCGAGACGGCCAAGATGCTGTCGATGGACAAACGCGTGCTCATGCCCGATCTCGACGCCAACTGTTCGCTCGATCTGGGCTGTCCCGCGCCGCAATTCAGCGCTTTTTGCGACGCCCACCCCGACCGCACCGTGGTGGTCTATGCCAACACCAGCGCGGCAGTGAAGGCGCGGGCCGACTGGGTTGTGACCTCGAGCTGCGCCCTCGACATTGCGGCGCACCTGCACGCCCGCGGCGAGAAAATCCTCTGGGCGCCGGACCGGCATCTGGGCGGCTACATCCAGCAGCAAACCGGTGCGGACATGCTGCTCTGGCAGGGCTCCTGTATCGTTCATGACGAATTCAAGGCGCTGGAACTCGAACTGCTCAAGGCCGAGCGTCCGAATGCCCGAGTGCTGGTGCACCCGGAAAGCCCGGCCGCGGTGGTCGCCCTGGCCGACGTGGTGGGTTCGACCTCGCAAATCCTCAAAGCTGCGCGTGAACTCGAGGCCACAGAATTCATCGTCGCCACCGATGCGGGGATGTTCCACGCCCTGCAGCAGCAAAATCCGGGCAAGATCTTCATTGCCGCGCCCACGGCGGGCAATGCCGCGACCTGCAAGAGTTGCGCGTTCTGCCCCTGGATGGCGATGAACAGTCTGGCCGGGTTGGCGCGCGTGCTGGAGACCGGCGCGAACGCCGTCGAACTGGACGCCGCTGTCGCCCAGCGTGCCCGCCTGCCGGTGCAGCGCATGCTCGATTTCACAGCGGCGCAAAAGTCCGCTGCGTCTGCTGGCAGTCTGGTCACGGGGATTGGCGCCGCCTGAGCGCAGGTTGCTGATGGCGCCTGAATGAAACGCCACCACGCTTTACCGAAACGCTACCCCGTCTTCATGATGCGCGCTTTTTCCCGCTGCCAATCGCGGTTGGCTTCGGTGTTGCGTTTGTCGTGGTCTTTCTTGCCCTTGCCCAAGGCGAGGTCGAGTTTGACGCGGCCTCCCTTGTAGTGCAGGTTGACGGGCACCAGGGTGTAGCCGCGCTGTTCCACCTTGCCGATCAGCTTGCGGATCTCGTCCTTGTGCATCAGAAGCTTGCGGGTGCGTGCGGCATCCGGGCGTACATGGGTGGACGCGCTGTTGAGGGCGACGACGTTCATGCCAATGAGAAAAAGCTCGCCGTCGCGGATGACCACATAGCCGTCCGTGAGCTGCACCTGTCCCGCGCGCACGGACTTGACCTCCCAGCCTTCGAGCACGATGCCTGCCTCGAAACGCTCTTCGAGGAAGTAGTTGTAGCGGGCCTTGCGGTTTTCGGCGATGCTCATGCGGGGGATATGGGGCGGACGCCCCTCAATACAATCCTTCCATTCTAAGAATGTGTCTGCTCTATGCCCCAGGTTCACAAATCCGTTCTCATCTGGTACAGCCCTCAGGAGATGTACGACCTAGTCACCGACGTGGCTGCCTACCCTCAGTTCCTGCCCTGGTGCGGCGGTGCCTCGGTGCAATCAGAGGAGGGCGACACGGTGCGCGCCAGCGTGACAATCGATTTCAAGGGCATTCGTCAAAGTTTCACCACGGAGAACATCAATCTGCCCGGGAAAGAAGTGCGGATGCAGCTGGTGGACGGACCGTTTTCGGCGCTGCATGGGCGGTGGGTGTTCAATCCGCTTGCCGACGGCAAGGCGTGCAAGGTGGAATTTCTGCTGGACTACAAGTTCTCCAACTTCCTGGTGGAAAAGGTCATCGGCCCGGTGTTCAACCACATCGCCAGCAGCTTTGTGGACGCGTTCGTGCAGCGCGCCAAGCAGGTCCATGGCCCACGGTGACGTTGCGTCCGGTCAGGCACTGACCATTACCGTGTTCTATGCGCCCGGGACAGGTGAGCCGGATTTGCGGGAAGTGCGCCTGCCTGCGGGCGCAACGGTCGAACAGGCCTTGCACGCCAGCGGCATCCAGGCGGCCCACGCCGAACTGGCCACGCTTGATGTGCGCTGCGGCGTGGACGGGCAACGCGTGATGCCGCACCAAACGCTGCAGGATGGCGATCGCATCGATCTGTGCCGTCCGCTGCATGTCGATCCCATGACCGCGCGGCGGCTGCGCGCGGTCGCCGCGAAAAAGGCCGCCGATTCAAAGCCAGGTCGTTGACACACTCTGGGGCAGATCGGACAGGACACCGCTGAACTGCACCTGTCCATCTCCGAGCACCACAACGCGGTCGGCCAGTTCCTGCGCCCATTGCCTTTGCTCTACCAGCAGCAGGCCCAGGCCATCCGTGCGCAGCTGTTGCAGCAGGGAGGCGGTTGCGGCGACGCGCTGTGGCGCTAGTCCTTCGGTCGGTTCATCAAGCAGCAACATCCTGGGATTGCCCATCAGCGCCCGCGCGATGGACAGCATCTGCTGTTCACCGCCGGAGAGCACCTGCGCCGCAGTGTGCAGCCGGGGCACGAGCGCCGGAAACTGGGCGAGCACGCGGGATTCGCTCCACGCCTGGGAAGGATGATCTGCAGCAGGCCGGGCGCCGAGGCGCAGATTCTGCCGCACACTCAGGCGCGGGAAGACTTCGCGTTGTTCCGGCACATAAGCCAGTCCAAGTCGGGCGCGACGGTGTGCGGGCAGGCTGCGGATGTCCCGGCCCGCCAACTGCACCGCGCCCGTGGCGCGAATCAGGCCCATCAGTGCCTTGAGCAAGGTACTGCGTCCGCTGCCATTGCGCCCTAGCAGCAGCACCAGCTCACCCGCATGCACCTGTAGTTCCGCACCGCGCAGCACCTGCACCAGGCCGTAGCCGGCGCGCAAACCGTGTGCTTCGAGCAGAGGCGAATGCTCACGCGGCGGCGTCATGACGTCACGCCCAGATAGACCGCTTGCACCTGCGTGTTGGCGCGAATGTCTTGGGGCGTGCCTTCAGCCAGCACGCGGCCCTGGTGCAGCACGACCACGCGCGTGGCGAGGCGGAACACGGCGGCGAGGTCGTGTTCGATGAGCAGCAGAGTGCGGTCCTGGCAGACCTGTTCGATCAGTTCCAGCATGCGCCCGGCCTGTGCCCGGCTCATGCCCGCAGTTGGTTCATCCAGCAGGAGCAAGGGGACCTTGCCCGCGAGTGCGAGGCCGAGTTCGAGCGCGCGCAGGCTTGCATAGTCGATGCGCTGCGCGGGGGCATCGGCCAGCGCTTGCAGCTGCAGGGTGCGCAGCCAGTGCGTAGTGTCCTCTTCCAGCGTGGGGTCGCCCTCCAGCCGCCGCAGCCAGCTTCCGCGCGCGTGCGCCAAATGGGCGCAACGCAGGTTGTCGGCCACGCTCAGATGTCCATACACCTGTGGCGACTGAAAGCTGCGCCCCACGCCCGAGCGTGCGATCTGCGGAGGGTTCAGGCGGTCGATGCGTTTGCCGTCGAGCCATACGCTGCCCTTGCGCAAGGGGCGCAAGCCATTGATCACCTGAAAAAGCGTGGACTTGCCCGCGCCGTTGGGCCCGATGATGGCCACGCGTTCGCCGCGCTGCACCCGCAGGTTCAGGTCGGTGAGGATGGACTGACCCCCGAGCACGCAATGCACGTCGCGCAAGTCGAGCAGCGGCTGCGAACTCATTCGGATGCTCCGTCGATGCGCAGTTCCAGCGCGAACGCCCGCCACACCAAGGCGCTCAGCCCGACGCCGGTGGCGGCCAGCAAGGCGGCCCCGGTCCAGACATCCACGCTGTGCACCGGCAGGCTCAGGCCGTATAGCCGCACCGCGCTGTCGCCGAGCAATTGCTGGCGCGCGGCGTAGAGCAATTCGATCAGACTGCTCACGCCGACAATCGACACGGCGAGGCACAGCATCAGGGCGACCAGGCCCCAGAGGAGGTCCGGTTGTTTGACGAGCAGGCGGTTGGTCAAGCCGCGCAACACCCCGCCCAGCCCCTTCGGGGCCCAGATGACGATGGCGAGAAACCCCAGACCCACATACAGCATCCACGCTCGCGACGCCGCGGCCAGCATCACCTCGCTGCCCACCATCAGCACTGCGCCCAGCAATGCGCCCCATGCCGTGCCGCTTCCTGCAGCCAGACTGAACAGCAGGGCCATGCTCGACTGCTGCAGGCTCAGGGCGCCAGCGCCCACCTGCTCGAAATGCAGGGTTTGCAGTGCGCCGGCCAGGCCAGCGAGAAACGCGCTGATGAGCAGGATGTGCAGACGCACGAGGCGTGGCGCGACGCCGCTGACTGCGGCGCGCAGAGGATTGTCGCGCACGGCGCGCGCCAGCAGACCCAGGCGGGCCCCGTCCAGCCATCGCAGCACCGAGGCGCCCAGCAGCACATACGCCGCGCTCACGCCGTAGACCTGTCGCTGTGTCAGCAGGTTCAGTCCCAGCCACGCTGGCCCGGCGGTGCGGTCGGTGGACACGCCACCTTCTCCCCCAAAAAATCCCTGCAACATGGGCGCCAGCAGGGCGGCGAGCACGCCAAGACCCAAGGTGATCATGGCAAAACTCAATCCGCCGCGCCGCACGCTGATGGGACCGATCACCAGTGCCGTCAGTACCGCGAACAGCCCGCCATACAGGGGCACGAGTGCAAACGGCAGCGGCCAGCCCTGCGCGGCGATTGCATTCATCGCATGCGCTGTTGCGTAGGCCGCCAGACCCGAGAACAAGGCCTGCCCGAAGCTCAGCAACCCAGCGCGTGTGACCAGCAGACCGAGGGACAACAGCACAAGCCATGCACTGGCCATCTGCGACAACAGGCTGAAGGTCGGGCCGCTCAGCGGCCAAGCCAGTGGCAGCCCGATGAGGGCCGCGAACAGCAACGGCTTTGCGCGGTGAAACCGCGCCAGATGGAGCGAACTCACAGCGCTTCGTCCCGACTCAAAGCGCGGGTCAGCCCGTGCGGGCGCAGCGCGAGCACGCCGATCAGCAGCAGATAGGGCAGCAGCGGTGCGGCGCGCGACAGGTGTAGATGCAACAGACCGGACAGGACGCCATCATTGGCGGGCCAGGCCGCTGGGGCGGCCCAGCCCAGGCGTTGCAAGCCGTCGGCCAGCGATCCATTGACGGCCACAGCCAGCGTTTGCACCTCACCCACCAGCAAGGCGCCGAACAAAGCACCGCGCAACGATCCCAGACCGCCGATGACGATGACCGCAAACAGCAGCGCGGCCATCTGCGCCGCCATATCCGGCTCAGTGATCAGAAGCGGTCCGCCGACGGCTCCTGCCAGTCCTGCCAGTGCTCCGCCTGCGGCAAACACCAACGTCTGCACCGCAGGAACATTGTGACCCAGCGCCGACACCATGGGTGCATGGGTGAGGGCGGCCTGCACGATCAAGCCGGCCCGTGTGCGCCATAGCAGCAGCCACGACAGTCCCAGCACGGTCAGCGCCACCGCCATGACAAAGCCGCGATAGACCGAAAAATCCAGTCCACCGAGACGAAACAGGCTGCCCTGCAAGTCTGCGGGAATGGCATACGGCACGGAGGCACTGCCCCAGAACAGTCGCGCAAGTTCCACGAGCACCACGCCCACCGCGAACGTGGCAAGGAGTTCCGGCAGGTGTCCCTGCGTGCGCAAATGCCGCAATACGCCGACCTCGAACAGAGTGGCCACGACGGCGACGCCTATGGGTGCAAGCAGCAGTCCGCCCCAGAACCCCAGCCACTGCCCGGACTGCCAGGCCAGATAGGCACCCAGCATGTAGAAACTGCCATGGGCGAAATTGAGCACGCCGAGCAGCGAGAAGATCAGCGTCAAACCCGAGGCCAGGAGAAACAGCAGCAGGCTGTAGCTCAGGCCATTGAGGGCCGAAAGTGCCAGGGCATCCATCAGTCTGACTTCCCTATTGAACCCGCAGGGAAAACAACGGGCTTGGGCATCGCAGGAGGTGTTTTACTTTGTCCCACCCACCGCACTTGCTGAGACTCTCGGTGGCTTGACGGGGTAGACCTCGGTCATCAAGGGCCGCTGCATGGCGCACTGGGCGGGCAGGGTGGTTTTCGCGGGTGGATACGTGTGAGCAAGGGCGAAGGTGTAGCCGGTGTTCTCCACGTTGTACGGGTTGGCGGGGGAAACCGGCTGCCAGGTGCTGACGTAAATGGGCTGGAGCAACTGGTGGTCCTCCTTGCGCATCGTGACCTCACCGTTGAAAGTGCGGAACTTCAGGTCTTCCATCGCGCTGGCGACTTTGAGCGGGTCGGTGCTGCGCGCCTTGGCCATCGCGGCAGTAAGCAAGGCCAGGCCGGTGTAGGTGACGGGCACGGAGAAGTCTTGCTTGTATTTGTCGCGGAATCCTTTTTGTAGGCTTTGGAGCACACCGGGCAGGTTGGGCTCGCTGTAGTACACCAGTTTTACACGCCCGGCGTCGTGCCGGCCGATTTCGCTGGGTGCTCCGAGGCTGCTGGCGTAGAAAGTGTAGAGGTCGGCTTGCAGCCCGCCTTGTTGCGCGGCCTTGATGAGCAGAGTCAGGTCGGGGCCCCAGTTCGCAGTGATGATGCAGTCGGCCTTGGCGGCCTGCACTTTGGCGATGTAGGGCGAGAAATCCTTGACCTGCCCGAGAGCGACGAAGTCTTCACCGACGATCTGGATGTCCGGCCGCTTGAGCGCGAGCATTGCGCGGGCGGACTTGGCTACCTGATGACCGAAGGAATAGTCCTGCTCGATCAGATAGACACGGCGGATCTCTGGGCGGTTGCGGATGTCGTCGGTCATCGCCTGCAGGGTCATGGGCACGCTGGGTTGAAGGGCGAAGTGCCAGAAACTGCAGTCGCTGCCAGTCAGCGCCGGGTCGACCGCGGCATAGTTGAGATAGAGCACTTCCTTGCCCGGGTGCCGGGTGTTGTGGCGGCTCACGGCCTTTGACAGGGCGAGCGCGGCGCCCGAGCCGTCGCCCTGCAACACGTAGCGGATGTCCTGATCGACCGCGGCTTGCAGCGCGTTGACGGTGTCCTGCACTGCACCCTTGTTGTCGAAGGGCACGATCTCGAACTGCACGCCGGCAGTGTTGCCGCGATTGACGCGCTCAGCGACGAACTGCCAGCTTTGCAACTGGTTCTGCCCCACGGCGGCAAAGGGTCCGGTCAACGGATCGATGAAGGCGAGTTTGACGACAGGGATCTGCCGTGCATGCGCGGGCGCAGCGCCAAGCAGCATGCCGCCAGCCAGGGTTGTGAGAAAACTTCTGCGATTGGTGTGCATGGTCAGCATGGCCTTTTGTGGTGTTGCACTCGCGGGGCGGGTGCAAGGGCAAAAGGACAATGCTATTGAATCTGGCGGGGGCACTCGCCGGTGTCGCGCGGCAGGGCAGGTCCCGCCTCGGGAGTTGCCCTCTTCAGAATGTCATGCTGACACGGGCGTAGAGAGAACGGCCGGGGCCGGGCACCGCGATGCCCCAGGGCACCGCGCTGATGGACATCGTCGTACCCTGACCGACATAGGCGCCGCCGGTGGGCAGGAAGTAGAGCTTGTCGAACGCGTTCTCCACGCCGAAGTCAACCCGCGCCTGTTTCCAGACGTAGCTGGCGCGCAGGTTGAGCAGGCCGTAGCCCGGAGTATGAACCTCGTTGCGTACCTGCGAAACATCGGTCTTGGCCTTCACCAGCACCACCTCGGCGGCATTGCTCCAGCCGCCCAGGGTCTGGGTGAGGGTGAGGCGGGCGTTGAGCGGCATGATGCCGAAGAGGTTGTCACCGGTGTCGGTGTTCTTGCCTCGGGTGTAGTTCACCAGGCCTACCACGCCGAGGCGGCCGACCGCGGTGCTGGACACCAGCGGCATCTTGCCGGAGAGGTTCAGGCCGTATAGGCGAGCTGTCTGGTTGACATATTTGAGCGTGACGAATTTGCCAGTCACGGGTGTGGCGACCTGGGTGTTGGTTGCCGCGACCCACTGCACCGCGTCGATGTAGTCGGTCACGTGGGTGTAGAACGGCGTGGCCTTGAGTGCCCAGGCGCGGTCGGCCGCGTGCCAGTCGGCCG
>JBAUTC010000261.1:0-4791 GCA_049582025.1 Thiomonas sp. | reverse complement strand
GGTTGTTCGCGTCAGGCGCGATCTGGTCGAGCCAGCGTTCGGCCTGCCCCAGATCGCCGAGTTTGCGCGAAGCGTCCGACAAGGCGATGTACCCCGGGGTAAGCAACGCAGGCTGAGCACGCTCCCGGGCGAGACGCACATAGGTCTGCAGCGACACCACGGCCTTGGCCGGCTGACCAAATTCGGTCTGCAGACTACCCAACATCAACCAAGCCGGTGCCAGATCAGGCGAATCGACCACCAGACTTTGCAGATCCAGCAGAGCCACGCCGTCGCGCTGCTGCGAGAGTGCGGCTTGCGCCCAGGCCAAGCGCATGCCGCTATCTTTAGGCTGGGACTTGACGAAATTCTGCATGGCCGCATCCGCCGCCTGCGGGTTGACGGTATAGAGTTGCAGGAGCAGCGCTGCTGCCGGGACCAGACCCGGATCGATGGTCAAGGCATGCAGGGCGTCGTCAAAACCGCCTTTCTGGTTTCCCGCTCTTGATCTCAGCAGCCCCAGTACCACGCCACTCTGCGCAAACTGCTGCTGTCCGGCCAGCGCGGTGCGCATCATTGTCAGCGTCACGGCGGGGTCGCTGGCTTGTGCGGCCAGCGGCAAGAGATCGGCGATAGCCTGTCCGCGCTGCGACTCTGGCGTATTGGCCAAGTCTTGCGCGATCGTGGCACCTGCCTCGCTCGTATGGCCGGTCATCAGTTGCAGTTGCACAAGCCAGACCCCGGCCTCGCGCGAATCGGGCATGGCCTTGCGCCAGGCTTGTGCTGCGGCAAGCGCCTTGTCCGGCGCGCCCGCGTGCAGCGCGATTTCGGCGGCGCGCCGGTAAAGCTGCTCGGCTTCGAGGTCCTTTGCCGCCTTGAGCAGTTCGGTGTAGGCCACACCCGGGTGTCCAGTATGCGCGGCAATCTCTCCCGCAAGAACAAAGAAGACACGGCGCGCAGTCTCTTGCGCGCTCACCCGCCCTTCAGACTGCTGCGCATGCGCAACCATGGGAACGGAGGCGATTGCCGGGAACAGCAAGGCCGACACAAGAACGGCAGCGCGCATGAGAATCCTGAAAGTCGACTGAAGAGGCGGCCCCAGAGGGATGACATGGGACCGGATGCTTGGCGGATTGTAGAAGTGTGCCACTTCCCCTGCGGCACAATGCCGTCATGCCTGAACTGCCCGAAGTCGAAGTCACCCGCCTGGGACTGGAACCCGCCCTGCTCGGAACGCGCATCACCGGCCTGAAACTGGGCAAGCCCCTGCGCTGGCCGCTGAATATCGACCCGGCAGCGCTCCTCGGCCTGCAGATCACCGCCTTGCAGCGTCGCGGCAAATATTTGCTGTTGCAAACCCCCAAAGGGGCGCTCATCGTGCACTTGGGCATGTCAGGCTCTCTGCGCTGGACTCCCGCCCAGGACAATCCTGCCCCACTGTCACCGCACGACCATGTGGAACTGCAGACCGACCGTGGCGTGCTGCGTCTTCGCGACCCGCGCCGATTCGGCGCTCTGCTCTGGAATGCAGGGGCAGACTTGCTGGCCCACCCACTGCTGCGTGTGCTAGGACCCGAGCCGTTGGGCGCGGATTTTGACGGAGCCACACTCTGCCGTGCGCTGCAGGGGCGCAGCGCAGCGATCAAGCCGCTGCTGCTGTCGCAGCACATCGTCGCCGGAATCGGGAATATCTATGCTTGTGAAGCACTGTTTCTCGCCCGAATCGATCCGCGCACCCCTGCCCCGCACCTACGACCTGCCGATTGCCAGCGGCTTGCGGCTGCCGTGCGCGACACCCTGCAGCGGGCGGTGGCGCTGGGTGGCAGCAGTTTGCGCGATTTCGCGCACAGCGATGGCGAACTCGGATACTTTCAGATGCAGGCGCAGGTCTATGGGCGGGCGGGTTTACCGTGCCGCGTCTGCGCCACGGCCATCCGGCAGATCGTGCAGGGGCAACGCAGCACCTATTTCTGTGCCAAGTGCCAAAAAATTCTCAAACCAAAGGCCAGAGCGGGGATTCGCTGATCGAAATTCAGGGGCGACTGTGTTTTACTTTGACTCACTTAGAACCCACTCGCCTGATGCGATGCCGCGATGAACCCGCACGTTGAAGCCCCCATTCTCACCGCCGGACTATTCGATTACGCCGAATGGCGCGCCGACCGTCTGCAGCGGGTCAAGTCCCTGCTGGACTGGCTCGACGAGAGCGGTCTGGATCTCGATCAGGCGCGCCCATTGTTGCAACGGCAAATCAGCCGGCTGGACAACGACCGCATGACCCTGGCTTTCGTCGCCGAGTTCTCGCGCGGCAAGTCCGAGCTGATCAATGCCATCTTTTTCTCGGGACACGGCCAACGCATCCTGCCCGCCGGGGCCGGGCGCACCACCATGTGCCCGATGGAGCTGTTTTCCGACGCCGCACAGCCGCGCGGCCTGCGCCTGCTGCCCATCGACACCCGCCTGCAGTCGCCGACCCTGGCGCAATGGAAATCCAGCCCGCAGGTGTGGACACAGTTCGACCTGCCCAGCCAAGACGCACAAGGCCTGGCACAGGCGCTCACCCATTTGTCCGACACCCAGCGCGTGCCACTGCAACGCGCGCAGGAACTGGGCTTTTTCCACGACGCCGAAGATCTGGCGCAACTGAACGCCGACGCGCACGGCGAGGTGGAAATTCCGGTTTGGCGACATGCCCTGGTCAACTTTGCCCATCCCCTGCTCAATCAGGGGCTGACGATCCTCGATACCCCGGGTTTGAACGCCGTCGGCGCTGAGCCGGAGCTAACCCTCTCGCTCATTCCATCGGCCAATGCGGTGGTGTTCGTGCTCGGCGCGGACACAGGCGTGACGCGCAGCGACCTCGACATCTGGAATCGCCACATCGCCCCCACCAGCGGCGCACAAACCTTGGTGGCTCTCAACAAGGTCGATGCCCTGTGGGATCCGCTGCTCACTGCACCGCAGATTGCGATCAGCGTCGCGCATCAGGTGCAGACCACCGCGCAAACCCTGCGCCTTCCTGCGGAACGCGTCTTCCCCGTCTCGGCGCACAAGGCCTTGCTGGCGCGCATTCAGGCCGATGGCGAGCTGCTCGCACAATCCGGCCTCGGACAACTGGAAAGCGCGCTCAACCGCGCCGCCAACATCGACCGGCGCAGCATGCTGGACGGCGCGGTGCGCGACGCGGTCGAGCAGGTGCAAGCCGATCTCTCCCAGCAACTGCGCAAGCAGTTGCATGAGGCGCAAGGGCAGCTCGACGAGCTACTCAGCCTGCGCGGCAAGAATGCGAACATGGTGGTACTCATGCTGCAACGCCTTGCCGCCGAGCGCAACGAGTTCGACGCCGGCATGGCGCAGGTGCTGGCCCTGCGTGCGGTAAACAACCGAATGCTCGAAAAACTGCGCGAGCGATTCGCCGCCAAGTCGGTACTGCAAGAACTTGAGCAACTCGAAGCCCGCATGGGCAGCGCGTTGCTCAAGGTGGGCATCAAGGGCGAGCTGTCCCGCATCAACACCGATCTGCGCACCCGCCTGGTGGATGCGGAAACCCAAATTGAGGAAATCCGCCAGATGCTGGCCGCCGCGTTCACCCGGGCCAACAGCGAATTCGGCTTCACCGTGACGGCGCCGCGGGTGCTTCGCCTGAGCGGACTGATGCAGGAGTTCGACCGCGTGGCCAACGCCTACGCCGAGCACCTTTCCGGAGTGAACTGGCTGAAGCTGCAGAACAGCGCTTTTACCCTACGCACTCTGCGCGCCCTGTCGGCGCGGGTACGCGATCTGTTCGAACGCGCGCTACGCGACATTGAAAACTGGGATCGTTCCGCCATCTCCCAGCTCGACAGCCAGGTGCGTGAACGCAAGAAGCAACTCAACCGCCGTCTGTCCACCTTGCAGCGCATCGAGGAAACCAAAGACAGCCTGCACGACCGCATTGCCGAATTGCAGGCGCAGGTCGTCCAGATCGGCACGCTTCAAAGTGGGCTGAGCGAGCAGATCCATCGCGTGAACACCGAGCGCTGAGCCGCCCTCAGCACGGGCTCCGGGACAAGTCCGCAGAGCACTGGCACAATTCGGCCGGTCTGCGCCCAAGAGCGCGCCCTTGACTCCTGCTGTGCCTGACAATCCGCGCACCCACGTCCCCGCTTCCACCGAACAAGGCCCGCGCCGGTTCTCCGCCCGCCTGGTGCAATGGCAGCGCCAGCATGGACGCCACGACCTGCCGTGGAAGGTGCGCGATCCCTACCGCGTCTGGCTGTCCGAAATCATGCTGCAGCAGACGCAGGTCGCGGTGGTCACGGACTACTTTGCGCGCTTTACTGCCCGGTTCCCCACGGTGCAGGCGCTGGCCGCCGCACCGCAGGACGCGGTACTCGCCGCCTGGAGTGGCCTAGGCTACTACCAGCGAGCACGCAACCTTCATCACTGCGCGCAGATCGTGGTCGAAACGCACGGCGGGGCATTCCCGCAGACTGCCGAAATGCTGGCGACCCTGCCGGGGGTCGGACCGTCCACGGCAGCGGCCATCGCCGCGTTCTGCTTTGACGAACGCGCGGCCATTCTGGACGGCAATGTGCAGCGGGTGCTATGTCGCAGCCACGGCATCGACGATCCGGTACCCACAACCGCCACGACGCGCAAGCTGTGGGCGCTCGCGCGCCTCCTGTTGCCCGAAGCGAAAGATATCGCCGCCTACACCCAGGCCTTGATGGATCTGGGCGCCACCGTGTGCAAGCCTCGCCAGCCGCTGTGCATGCAGTGTCCGTTCCAGACGGACTGCCGCGCCCATCGGTCTGGCGACCCCCAACGCCT
>JBAUTC010000260.1:0-2729 GCA_049582025.1 Thiomonas sp. | reverse complement strand
ACTCGGGCTCGCGCTCTGAAATGGCTCAGGTCAACACGCGACGGCGGGCCAGTGGCGGATTGGTGTCGAGATAGGCACGCAAACCTTCAAAAATGGCGCGTGCGACCTGCTTGCGATAAGCGGGAGTCTGCAGCCGCGCCTCTTCTTCCGGGTTGCTGATGAATGCGGTTTCCACCAGCATGGACGGAATGCTGGGCGACTTCAACACGGCAAAGCCGGCCTGCTGCACCTGCTTGGAATGCAGGTGTACCAGTTCCCCCATCTTGCCCAGGGTGGGGCGCGCCATTTTCATGCTGGCGTTGATCTTCGCCGTGGTGGACATGTCGAGCAGCACCTTGGCGACCTGATAACCGCGTGAGTTGATATCGATGCCGCCAATCGCATCAGCCGCGTTCTCGCGTTGCGCCATCAGTCGGGCTTCCACGCTGGACGCGCCTCCATCCGACAGGCAATACACCGAGGCGCCGCGCGCCTGTGGCGTGAACCAGCCGTCGGCATGGATGGAGGTGAACAGGTCGGCGTTGGCCGATTGCGCCTTTTCCACCCGCGTCCACAGCGGCACGAAATAGTCGCGGTCGCGGGTCATCATCACACGCATGTTCGGCGTGTTCATTGCGAGATCGCGCAGATGCCGGGCGATGAGCAGCACCACGTCCTTTTCATGCACGCCGCTTGGCCCCGTGGCGCCCGGGTCTTCGCCGCCATGCCCGGGATCGATGGCGAGCAGCACGCTGCGAAAGTTGCGCCGATCGCGGCGAACGGGGTCCGGGCGCTGCGGGACGGTGCTGTCGGCGAGCGCGTCCGGCGGTTCGCTGCCCTGCTGACTGCCAGCCACGCCCGTGGGTTGATCCAGTTTGGCAAATTGCTGCGGCTGCGCGGCATTCGGGTCATCGAGTTCGCCGCGGTGCTTGCGGATCCAGTCGCCGAGCGAGTCTTGCTCCATGGGCCGGGATTGACCCTGTGCAAGTGTCTGCGTCTGTGCCGCCGGGGCCTGATCGAGCGCTTCCTGTTGCTGCATGAAGGCCATCAGCCGGTCGCCGGAATGGGCGGGGTAGAGGTCGAACACCATTCGGTTTTGATAAGCGGCCACCGGCAACAGGCTGAACACTTGCGGTTTGACCGCCTGTTTCAGGTCGATGACCAAACGCACCACATCCGGCGTGAATTGGCCGACGCGCACGTCCTTGATGAACGGGTCGTCCGATTTCACCTTGCCCGCGAGTTCCCGCAACTGGTTGTCGAGCTGCAAGCCTTGAATGTCGACCACGAGCCGCGGCGGGTTGGTCAGCACCTGATGCGTGGCGCTCAAGGGGCCGTCAGACTCCAATGTCAGCCGGGTGTATTCCGGTGCGGGCCAGACGCGGATGGACATCAGCGTGGCCCCGCGCGCGAGCATGGGCGTCGTGAGCAGCAGCACCAGGCTGGAAGATTGCACAAGAAAGCGGCGGCGCGGTGTAGTCATTCTTCGGGCTCCTGCTCAAAAGCCGGGGTTGCAGGAACCAACCCACGGCATCAGCCGGACTTCAGTCGCTCCGGCAAGGCGCGTAACAAGGACATTCCAGCTTCAGTCCCGGCGCGAGCCACGCATTGACGTTGCTCGCCCAGAGGTTCGAGGTGAAGGGCCAGGTCGGCAGCGGGCAATAAGTGCTGTGCACGCTGCGGCCACTCCACCAGACTTACCCCGGGCCCGCCGACCACATCGCGCAGCCCCGAATCTTCCCATTCTTGCGGGTCTGAAAAGCGATACAGATCAATGTGATAGGCCGACATCTGAAGAGTTCCCTTGAATTGTAGGTCGGGAATGTCGATGGTGTATTCCTCCACCAGGCTGAAACTTGGACTTTTGATGCGTCCTTGCACACCCAGCGCCCGCAGAAAGGCACGTGCAAAGGTCGTTTTCCCTGCGCCGAGATCGCCATCGAGGGTGATCAGCAGACGTGGCGTGGGGTGTTGCGTCCACGCCAATGCCATGGCCTGCGCCAGGGAATTGGTGTCGGATTCGTCGGCAAGCAGGAGATGCAGGGCGGCAGAAGGCATGGAGGGATTTCTAGAATGGTGCGGATGGAGCAACTCAGCACATCGTCCGACAGCCTGCATACGCTGGCGCAAGAGATCAAGCAGCAGGGACGTGCGCTGGGATTCTCGCAAATCGGCATCAGCGGCGTGGATCTGCGTTCCGCCGAAGCACCGCTGCTGGCATGGCTGGCTGCGGGGCATCACGGTGACATGGCGTACATGCAACGCCACGGCCTGAAGCGTGCACGGCCTGCCGAACTGGTGCCCGGCACGCTGCGTGTCATTACCGCACGCATGGACTACCTACCGCGTCAGACAGAGCAAGGCTGGCGCGACGCCGAGTGGCGCCGTCTGGAACGGCCCGCGTCCGCCACCATCTCGCTCTATGCCCGGGGGCGCGATTATCACAAGGTGCTGCGGGCCAGGCTGCAACAGCTCGCCGAATTCATCGCCACGCGGGCCGATCCGGGCGTGGTGCGCGTGTTCACCGACTCGGCTCCGGTTCTCGAAGTGGAACTGGCCGCACGCTCCGGCCTGGGCTGGCGCGGCAAGCACACCCTGCTGCTCAACCGCGAGGGTGGCTCGATGTTCTTTCTCGGCGAAATTTTCATCGGCCTGCCGCTGCCAGTGGATGCGCCAGTGAGCCCGCACTGTGGCAGCTGTACGCGCTGCATCAGCGTCTGCCCGACGCAGGCCATCCTCGGGCCGGAACA
>JBAUTC010000259.1:0-2658 GCA_049582025.1 Thiomonas sp. | reverse complement strand
AAGGGCCTGGTGGAGCGCCGGCCCGATCCGCGCGACGGGCGCGGGCAGATCGTACGGCTCACCGCCGAGGGACAGTCCTTGTTCGAGGAAGTGTTCCCGGCGCATGGGGCGCATATGGCGCAGGCGTTTGGGCGCCTGGACGCCGCGCAGTTGGCCTCGACCGAACATGCGTTGAAGGAGCTGCGTCAGGCATTCGAGCAGGCCAGCGCCGAGGAGGGCACGACATGAAAGTCGTCAATTCGTCCAAATCCGCACGCTACACCCTGCCGGCGCAGGTGCTGCACTGGTTGATTGCGCTGCTGATCGTCGGCATGTTTCCGCTCGGGCTTTACATGAGCGACCTGCCGCTGTCGGTGCGCAAGATCGAGTTGTATTCCTGGCATAAATGGGTCGGCATCACGGTGTTGCTGCTGGTGGTTCTGCGCATCCTGTGGCGGGTCACGCACCGCCCGCCTCCGCTCCCCGCCACCATTCCGCGCTGGCAGCAGGGCGCTGCCGAGTTGATGCACAACCTGCTGTATGTGCTCATCCTGTTCATCCCCCTCACCGGCTGGGCGCTGAGTTCGGCCGCCGGGGTGCCGGTCGTGTGGTGGGGCTTGTGGAAGCTGCCCAGCCTGTTGCCCGCCAACCAGGCGCTGGCGCATCTGTTGGAGCTGGTGCATGCCACACTGAATTACACCCTGGCTGCGCTGCTTGTTGCGCATGTGGGAGCGGTCGTCAAGCACAACTTCATCGACCACGATGGCGTGCTCTCGCGCATGCTGCCATGGGAGCGTCGGACTTGAGGTCCACGTGCTACGGCTAGGCGCCCAGCGGCAGCGGCTTTTTGCCCCATGGCGATCCGCCACCACATGGCATCCGTACCCCGGGCCCGGCAGGCTCACAGATCAGTTCATAAGGAGTTCATCATGTTGTCCCGTTTTTCGAGAAGACTCACCGTTGCCGCGCTGGCTGCGCTGATCAGTGCGCCAGCCTGGGCGCAGCCGGTTGCCTACACCCAGGCACTGCCAGCATCCAGCGTGACCTTCAGCGCCACGCAAATGGGCGTGCAGATGAAGGGCAGCTTCAAGACCGTGACCGCGCAGGTCGCGTTTGTGCCGACTGACCTCGCCAAATCGCACGTCGCCGTGGCGGTACAGGCTGCCAGCGTGGACGCGGGCAGCGCGCAGACCAATGCCCTGCTCACCGGGGCGGACTGGCTCGCGGCCAAGGTCGATCCGCAGGCGCGCTTTGTCTCCAGCAGCTTCGCGCCGGACGGGCCCGGGCGCTACTGGCTCAGTGGCACGTTCACCGCCAAGGGGCACAGCCAGCCGCTGCGCGTGCTGGTGACCACGCATCCCTCTGGCAAGGATCTGGTCATGGATGCCAGCTTCACCCTCAATCGCTCCACCTTCGGCCTGGGCACCGGGTCGTGGGCCGATACCAGCGTGGTGGCAGCGGCCATTCCCGTACAGGTGCATCTCGTCGTCTCCCCGCAATAACAACATTCGTTTCTGAAAGGCTCTTGTCATGTCAACACTCCGCACACACTCCGTTCTCGCCGCCGCCTGTCTGGCGCTTGCCGTGTCCGCCGCCCCCGCCTGGGCCGCGGGCAACGCCGCGCCGCAGGCTTATGGACATCTGCACGCCAACCCTGCCGGCAGCTACACCGTCGACTCGGATCACTCCGGTGTGCAGTTCACAATCGGCCATGCCGGGGTCGGGCTCTTCACCGGCGTGTTCAAGCAGGTGACGGGCAGCTACACCTTCGACCCCAAGGATCCGAAGCAGAACAAGGCCGACATCACTATCCCGGCGAAGAGCCTTGACACCTTCCTCCCGCAACGCGACACCGACCTGCTGGCCGCGCCGTTCTTCGACGCCACCGCGCATCCGGACATCCATTTCGTCAGCACACGCTATGTGCCGCACGGCAAGGCACGCGGCGACCTGTACGGCAACCTCACGCTGCGTGGCGTGACCAAACCGGCGGTGTTCCATGTGCGGCTGGTGGGGGCAGGTGACGTGGCGTATCTGCCCAAGCCCTGGGGCGGCTATCTGAGCGGGTTTGTGGCCACCACCACAATCAACCGCATGGACTTCGGCATGACGGCGTATGCCGCCGGCCTGAGCCATGAGGTCAAGGTGCGGGTGCAGATCGAAGGCGTGCGCACCGGCGGGTAAGGTCCCACCTCGAAGCCTGCGCTGCGCTTGGCTTTTCCCTCAAGGGGCAAGCCGCTCTTGGGGCCGCCCGGCGAATGGCACTTTTGAAAGTCAACGATGAACGCCTCTTCACTGCCCACGCTGTTCGTATCGCACGGTTCGCCCATGCTGTCGCTGGAACCGGGGACTGCCGGCCCCATGCTGCAGGCACTAGGGGCGGCATTGCCGCGGCCCGAGGCCATCCTCGCGTTTTCTCCGCACTGGATGGCGCGCCAGCCCGTCGTCGGCACATCCGCCCAGCCCGGAACCATTCACGATTTCGGCGGATTCGATCCGGCCCTGTATACCCTGCGCTACCCAGCGCCGGGTGCGCCGCAACTCGCGCCGCGCATCGCTGCCTTGCTGCAGGCGGGGGGCTGGGTGGTGGGTGAAGACGGGCAGCGCGGGTTTGATCATGGCGTGTGGGCGCCGCTGCGTTTTCTGTTCCCGCAGGCCGACATTCCCGTGGTGCCGCTG
>JBAUTC010000258.1:0-8369 GCA_049582025.1 Thiomonas sp. | reverse complement strand
GTTTCACCGATGAAATCGGATTGGAATTAATCCACCAGGCCGCGCGCTTCGGCGACCTGTCCGCGGTATGCATCGAAAATGCCGCGCAAAGTGTCGGCCATGTTCACGGTCGGCTTCCAGGACAGCTCTTCGCAGGTGTTGGTGATCTTGGGCACGCGGTTCTGCACGTCCTGGTAACCCTTGCCGTAGTAGGCACCGGAGCTGGTTTCCACCAGTTTCACCTGTTTGGCCGACTCGGCGTATTCGGGCACGGAGGCCGCAATGCGCAGCATGTGGTCGGCCAACTCGCGGATGGAGTGATTGTTGGCCGGGTTGCCGATGTTGTAGATCTGGCCGCTGGCCACGCCGTCCTTGTTGTCGATGATCTTCATCAGCGCATCGATGCCATCATCGATATCGGTGAACGCGCGCTTTTGCAGGCCGCCATCGACCAGGCTGATGTTCTCGCCGCGCACGATGTGGCCGAGGAACTGCGTGACCACGCGCGAACTGCCTTCCTTGGCGGAGAAGATGGTGTCCAGCCCGGCGCCGATCCAGTTGAAGGGACGGAACAAGGTGTAGTTCAGTCCTTCCTGCTGGCCGTAGGCGGCGATCACGCGGTCCATCAATTGCTTGGAGCAGGCGTAGATCCAGCGCGGTTTGTTGATCGGGCCGTAGGTGAGGGGCGAACTCTCTGGATCGAACTCGGCATCTGCACTCATGCCGTAGACCTCGGAGGTGGACGGGAACACCAGATGCTTCTTGTGCTTGACTGCGGCGCGCACGATGGGCAGGTTGGCTTCGAAGTCGAGTTCGAACACGCGCAGCGGCGCCTTCACATAGGTGGCGGGCGTGGCGATGGCGACAAGCGGCAGGATCACGTCGCACTTGCGCACGTGATACTCGATCCACTCCTTGTTGATGGTGATGTCGCCCTCGAAGAACTTGAAACGTGGGTTGGGCAGCAGATCGTCGATGCGGTCGGTGTTCATGTCCATGCCGTACACCTGCCAGTCGGTGGTGGACAGGATGCGCTTGGACAGGTGGTGTCCGATGAAACCGTTGACGCCGAGGATAAGGATTTTTTTCATGATGACAGTCCTGCGAGTTCTGAAATGTGGAGTGCGCTCAAGGGCTGGCCGGGGTGATCGGCAGTCCAGAGTTCAAGAATGTGGATGACGCCGCCGTCGCCCGCTTTGGCGAGTAGCTCCCCGCCAGCAAGGTGCAGGCCGACAGCGGCGGAGTTGTCGAGGGTCGCTGCCAACTCGGGCCGCGCCATGCGTGCGCGGGCGACGATCAGACGCTGGCCGCCGAGGTCAAAAAACGCACCGGGGTAGGGCGGTGCCACCGCCCGCATGAGGTTGTAGACCGCCTGGGCTGGCTGTGTCCAGTCGATGCGACCATCTTCCGGCTTGCGCCCGCCGAAATAGCTGCCTGCAGCGAGGTCGTTGGCCCTTCGCGGCAGCTCGCCGCGCAGAAGTTGTGGCAGTACGTTCCAAAGCGCGATTTCCGCCGCCACCGTGAGCTTGTCGAAGACGTCCTTGGCCGTGTCGTCGGGCAGGATGGGCACGGCTTGCTGTGCGACGATGTCGCCAGCATCGGGCTTTACTTCCATCACGTGCAGCGTGGCCCCGGTCTCGAATTCGCCATGCAGCACGGCCCAGTTCACCGGCACGCGGCCACGGAACTTGGGCAGCAGCGATCCGTGCATGTTGAGAGCGGCGATACGTGCCGACCCCAGCAGACTGGCGGGAAGCATGCGGCGGAAGTAGAACGAAAACAGGTAGTCGGGTGCGAGCGCGGCCACGCGGGCGATCAAGGCGTCGTCTACCGCCTCGTCCACGTAGGCCACGGGAATGCCGGCTTCGGTGGCCACAGTCGCCACGCTGTCGAACCACAATGTCTCTGTCGGGCTGTCCGGGTGGGTGACGACGAGTTGCACCTGCACCCCGCGCGCCAGCAGCGTCTTGAGGCAGCGCACCCCGACGTTGTGATAGGCAAAAACGACTGCGTTCACGTTGTGGTGGACTGCGTCTGCTTCGCCGCACTGGCAGTGGGCGCGGCGTGCGGCACGAAGACGCCGGGCTCGGGCGGCATGTCCTGCAGGACGGCCTGGACCAGATAGCGCGGGCGTCCGCGCACCTGCTCGTAGATGCGGCCGATGTATTCGCCGAGCATGCCGATGCTGAACAGCACCACGCCAAGCAGGGAGAAGGTAATGGCGAACAGGGTGAACACGCCCTGAACCTGCGCTCCTTCGACAAAGCGCTGCACCATCAGGTACACGAACAGCGCGCCGGAAGCCAGCGCCAGCAGGATGCCCAAGTAAGACATGAGCTGCAGCGGCACCAGCGAAAAGCCGGTGACCAGATCGAAGTTCAGGCGAATGAGCTTGAACAGCGAGTATTTGGAATCGCCGGCTTGCCGTTCTTCGTGTGCGACCTCGATCTCGGTGGGCTTGAGCGCAAAGGTATAGGCCAGCGCCGGGACGAAGGTGTTGGCCTCGGTGCAGCGATTGACCGTGTCCACCACGTCGCGGCCATAGGCGCGCAACATGCAGCCCTGGTCGGTCATGCGCACGCGGGTGATTTTTTCGCGCGTCCAGTTCATCAGGCGGCTGGCGCTGCGGCGGAACCAGCTGTCCTGGCGCATGCGGCGGATGGTGCCCACGTAGTCGTAGCCCTCGCGCATCTTGGCCACCAGATTGGCGATTTCTTCCGGTGGGTTTTGCAGGTCGGCATCTAGCGTGACGACGATGGGCGCGCGAGTGTGCTCGAAACCGGCGAGGATGGCCATGTGCTGGCCGTAATTGCCGTTGAACAGCACCACGCGGGTGACGTCGGGGCGCAGACGCTGCTGCGCAGCCAGCAAGGCAGCTGAGCGGTCGCGGCTGCCGTCGTTGACGAACAGGATTTCGTAAGGCTCGCCCAGGGCGTCGAGTGCGGGGTAGAGGCGGTCGAACAGGGCGGCGAGTCCGGCCTCTTCGTTATAGACGGGGACGACCACCGAAACGGCGGGGTGAGAATGCAGAGTCATAGGCCGAATTGTCGCAGCACGGCGTCGAGGGTGTCAGTCACCCGGGTTACGTCGGTATCGAGCATTGTGGGGAAGAGCGGCAGGGTGAGGATGCTGGCCCCAATCGCTTCGGCATGCGGAAAGTCGCCTGGCTGGAAGCCGCGGGAGCGGTACAGGCTGAACAGGTGGATGGGCGGGTAGTGCACGCCGGTGGTGATGCCGCGGTCTTTGAGCGCCTGCATCAGCGCAGCGCGCTGCACCTGCGGCGGCGGCACGATCTGGAACATGTGCCAGTTGCTCTGAATGAAATCGCGCGGCGGCAGTTGCACGCCACGCGTCTCGATTCCGATGGCATCGAACGCAGCGAAATACTGTCGCGCCAGATCGCGGCGGCGCGCGTTGAACTCCTCGACGCGCTGCAGCTGCCCCCAGCCCACACGGGCGGCCACGTCGGTGAGGTTGGATTTGCCGCCGACCACGTCGACGTCCATGCCGTCGAGTCCGCTGCGCTGTACGCCTTGCAGACGCAGACGACGCGCGAGTCCGATGTCGGCATCTGCAGGGAGCACCAGACAGCCACCCTCGATTGACGTGATGTTCTTGTTGGGATGGAAGCTGAACGAGGCGAAGTCGCCGAAGCTGCCGATGCGCTGGCCTGCCCAGGTGCTGCCGATGGCCTGTGCAGCGTCTTCGATGACACGCAATTTGTGGCGTTCGGCGAGGGCGTAGATGGCATCGAGGTCGGCGGGCAGCCCCGCCAGATGCACAGGCAGGATGGCGCGGGTGCGCGGGGTGATGGCCGCTTCGATACGGCGGCAATCGATATTACGTGTGGCGGGGTCGATGTCGACGAACACCGGGGTGGCGCCAACGGCCAGAGCCACATTGCTCGTCGCTACCCAGGACAAGGGTGTGGTGATGACTTCGTCTCCCGCGCCGATGCCCAGCAGCCGCAGCGCAATCTCCATGGTGACGGTGCCGGAGGAATAGGCCAGCACGCTGCGTCCGCCGAAATATTCGGACAGCGCCTGCTCGAACTTGCCGCACCACGGTCCTGTGGTGATCCAGCCGGAACGCAGCACCTCGACGACCCCGGCGATGGTGTCTTCGTCAATGTCGGGACGTGTGAAGGGAAGAATGTCTGGGGAGTTCATGCGAAGGAGGTCAGGCGCGGGCGACGATGATGACGCCCACGATGATGACGGCGATGCCAATCAGCTTTTGCCCGGTGAGCGCCTCGCCAAACAGCCACCAGGCGGCAAACGCGGTGACCACATAGCCCAGCGAGAGCATGGGGTAGGCGATGGAGACCTGTACCCGGGTGAGCGCCAGAATCCAGACCACCACGGAGACGGCGTAGAACGTCAAGCCGAGCAGGATCTGCCATTGCAAGGCGAAGTGCAGCCCCGCTTGCCAGAGATTGCCGGCGGTGAAACTGAAGCGTCCCACAGTCTCGGCGCCCGACTTGATGAGCAATTGCGCCGTGGCGTTCAGCAGCACTCCGGTCAGCACGAGGGCAAAGGCGACGGCGCTCATGGCTGCACTCCGTTGCGCGCGGCAGGGGGCGTCAGGGACTTGCCGTCGTTCCACGCAGCAGGCAGGCGCGCAGCCTGCGCCGCGGTGCCGTAGTCCTGGCCCGGTTTGGCAATGACGACGAAGCGCGTCGTGCGATCGATGACAGTCATTGGAAGATGCAGATCCTGCAAGGCGGGAAGAGTGGAGGGTGGCATCAGCGCCAGCGGTTGCTTGTCGTCCTTCCAGCGCCTGGCAAAATCGGCGTAGCTCGGCACCCACAGACGGGGCTGCTGCGAGATGCCGAAGTGCAACTCGCCCTGATAGGCCACCACGGTGACGGTGCGATCGAGGTAGAAGGGGAGGGTCTGGTCATAGGTGTCCACGACGTAGAACGGCTGGCCCGGATGAATCCAAGGGCGGATGGCGTTCACCACGTCCCTGGTCGAGGCGGTACGGCCCAGAATCTGGAACTGTTGAATGCCCAGAGAAAACCCTAGGGTCATTGCCACGCCCACGACGAGCACAGCAGCCGTGCGCCGCCCCTGCGCTTCCCAGCGCCAGGCCAGCAGGCCGCTGGTCAGCGCCAGCACCGCGGTCCCTTCCAGCCACCAGCCGAATTGCTGATACAGCGCGCCTGGCGTGACGGTGTTGCCCAGACGGTGGAGTTGGGTGAAGCCGATGACCGCAGCCAGCCCCAGCAGCGCCAGCAGCGCGAACTGCCAGCGCAGGGCGCCGCGTTGCGCCCGGTCGAGATGGTCGCCGAGCAGCAGCGCAATGGCCGGAAAGATGGGCAGGATGTAGGACGGCAACTTGGACTTGGAGATACTGAAAAACGCAAAAATGAACACCGCCCAGAGCAGCAACATGCCTTGGGCATGCAGGGTGCGTCCCTGAGCGCCGCCAAATGCCGCGCCGCGCAGTGCGGGCTGCGAGGCGCTGTTCCACAGCGCCGGAACCAGGCTACCCAGCCAGGGCAGTACGCCCAGAATCAGGATGGGCAGGAAATACCACCACGGACCGGGACGGTGGAGTTCGTTGGTGAGAAAACGGGTGAACTGCTGGTAGATGAAAAAGAAATTGAAAAACTCCGGGTTGCGGACCTGTATCCAGATGAACCAGGGCGCGGCAATGGCCAGAAAGATCAACAGGCCGCTGATGAGATACAGCCGTGTCCACAACCGCCAGTCGCGATAGATCAGGGTGTAGAGCACCAGTGCGGCGCCTGGCAGCACAATGCCGATCAGCCCCTTGGACAGCATGGCCAGCGCCATGAAACCCCAGCAGGTCCACATCCACCAGCGCGTCTGGTTGCGGCTGGCATCAGGCCGCTGCGCGAGCAAGAAGGCCATCAGACTTGCGGACATGGTGGCGGCGGTGCCCATGTCCAGCGTGTTGATGTGGCTCATCGCGTTCCAGTAAAACATGCTGGCCAGTACTGCCGCAGCGAACACGCCGGTGCGACGGTTGAACAGCCGCGCCCCCGCCCAGCCGGTGAACAGCACGGAGAACAAGCCGGTGAGTCCTGTCCACAGCCGCGCCTGCCATTCGCCGAAGCCGAACAGTTCGTAGCTCACCGCGGTTGCCCAATACTGCAGCGGCGGCTTTTCGAAGTATTTGAAGCCGTCGAGCCGCGGTGTGACCCAGTCGCCGGTTACCACCATTTCCCGCGGAATTTCTGCGTAGCGGCCTTCGTCCGTGGGGACCAGATCGCGCCAGCCCAGGGTCCCGAGCCAGAGGACGACGAGCGCAGCGAACAGCACCCGGACCAGGCCGCGGCTCGGGCCGGAATCCGAAGCGGAGAAATCTTGTGAGGAGTACGACATGAACGAATGGGTGAGGTCTGTGCAGGGCCGACGCAGGCCGTTGGCGAACTGCCGGATAGCCGAGCATGGTAACGGGCGATGCCTTGCAGGCAACTGAGGGACGGTGCTGCAATGGGGCACACCACAATCAGGAGACCACCATGACCTGGCCGACCCACGCCGTGACGAATCAGGCCCCGCCTTTGCAGAATTACAACCTCTTCACTGCTGATCCCGCCTTGCAAGAGGCCTTGATGCGCGGTGGCGCTGGCTGGGCGCAGGTCCGTCTGGCGCAACAGGGGGCGGAACTTGGCACGGCGCCGAGTTATGAGCAGGGGCGACTGGCCAACCGCAATGAGCCGCAACTTCACGCCTTCGATGCGCGGGGGGGGCGCCGCGACCAGATCGAATTCCACCCCGCCTGGCATGCGCTCATGGGAGACATCGCCCAGCGGGGCCTGCACACCGGGCCTTGGGCGCAGCCACAGCCTGGCGCGCATGTGGCGCGCGCGGCGGGATTCATCCTGCAGACCCAGATCGAGGCGGGGTCGATGTGCCCGACCACCATGACCTATGGCTCCATTCCTGCCATGTCGCGCGATGCGCTGCTGGCGCGCGACTGGCTGCCCACCTTGCTTCGCCCGGAGTACGACCCGCGGGACCTGCCACTGTCCCAAAAGCGCGGCGGGCTGATCGGCATGGGCATGACTGAAAAACAGGGCGGCTCCGACCTGCGCACCAACACCACCTGCGCCGAGCCCGACGGCGCCGGCGGCCATAGCCTGATCGGTCACAAGTGGTTTTTCTCCGCGCCGCAATGCGATGCCCACCTGGTGCTGGCGCAGGCGCCTGGAGGACTGAGTTGTTTTTTCGTGCCGCGGTGGGCACCTGACGGCAGCAGGAATCCGGTGTTGATCCAGCGACTCAAGGACAAGGTCGGCAATCGCTCGAATGCCTCCGCCGAGGTGGAGTTTCAGGGCGCTTGGGGTCATCTGCTCGGCGAGGAAGGGCGTGGCGTGCCCACCATTCTGGAGATGGGCACCTACACCCGGCTGGACTGTGTGCTCGGTACCACGGGGTTGATGCGCCAGTCGCTCAGCCAGGCAGTGCATTACGCGCGGCACCGTCAGGCGTTCGGTGCCGCACTGATCGATCAGCCGCTGATGCGCAATGTGCTGGCCGACATGGCGCTGGAGGTGGAGGCCGCCATCGCGCTGGCCATGCGGCTGGCGCAGGCCTTCGATGTGCAGCACGATGAAGCCCAATCGCTGCTGCGGCGTTTGCTGACTCCGGCGGGCAAGTTTCGCATCTGCAAACGCGGCTCCGAACTTGCCGCCGAGGCCATGGAGGTGCTGGGCGGAAACGGCTATGTGGAAGACGACGTGCAGGCGCGCATCTACCGCGAAATGCCGGTGAATTCGATCTGGGAAGGCTCGGGCAATGTGATGTGCCTCGACGTGCTGCGCGCCCTGGGCAAGAACCAGCGCACCGCGGACGCGCTGATGGCCGAACTCGCCCCGGCGCACGGGCGCAATGTCCATTTCGACGCGCATCTGCAGCGCTTTTCCGCTGCGTTGCGCAATGCGGAGACCCTGCAGAGCCGCGCGCGGTTGCTGACCCACGACCTCGTGCTGGCCGTGCAGGCTGCGCTGTTGCTGCAACACGCGCCCGAATCCATCGCGCAGGCGTTTTGCTCTTCCCGCCTTGGCGGGGAGTGGGGCGGCGCCTTCGGCACCCTGCCGCACACGACCGACTTCGCCACCCTGCTCGACCGGGCGCTGGTGATCAATTGACGATGCGGAACTTGATCGGTACCAACACCCAGGAGGTGATGGCCTGCCCATTGCGTGTGGCGGCGACGAATCGCCATTGGGCCACCGTGGCTTCGGCCGCTTCGTCCAGTCGCTGATAGCCAGTGGAGGACATGAGCGTGATCTGCAAGGCTCTGCCATTTGGGCCGACCTGCACCTTGAGCAGAGCCGTGCCCTCCTCCCCCAGTTGTCGCGACAGGCGGGGGTAGGGCGGCGGCGGATTGTCCAGATACTGCGCCTTGTACGA
>JBAUTC010000257.1:0-3597 GCA_049582025.1 Thiomonas sp. | reverse complement strand
GCGGTGGACTGGCGCAAGGCCTGAGAGGCGCCGCTACGGCGGCAGCCTCCACCCGCTGCGCGAAGGCTTCCAGCTGGTTGCGGGGGCAACGTTCATGTGAGAGCGCGTAGGTGGCGTGTGACTCGCCGTCCCCGCAAGGCGGCGACATGACATTCAAAGCCAATTCTGAGCGCTGCCGCCATAGTCGATCAAATGCAAGAAAGGCGCCAGCACCCTGCGGTGTCTGGCGCCTTTTGATGTCCGGTCAAAACGCAGCAATGCCGGTGATGGCCCGGCCGAGGATCAGGGCGTGGATGTCGTGTGTTCCCTCGTAGGTGTTCACCACTTCGAGGTTCACCAGATGGCGCGCCACGCCGAATTCGTCGGAAATGCCGTTGCCGCCGAGCATGTCACGCGCAGTGCGGGCGATGTCCAGCGCCTTGCCGCAACTGTTGCGTTTCATGATGGACGTGATCTCCACCGTGGCGCTGCCGTCGTCCTTCATCCGCCCCAGCCGCAGGCAGCCCTGCAGGCCCAGGCTGATCTCGGTGGCCATGTCGGCCAGCTTCTTCTGGATGAGCTGGTTGGCCGCCAGTGGCTTGCCGAACTGCTGGCGGTCGAGGACGTATTGCCGCGCGCGGGCGTAGCAGTCTTCCGCCGCGCCCATGGCGCCCCAGGCAATGCCGTAGCGCGCGCTGTTCAGGCAGGTGAACGGGCCCTTGAGGCCGCGCACCACGGGGAAGGCGTTGTCCTCCGGGCAGAACACGTTGTCCATCACGATCTCCCCAGTGATCGAGGCGCGCAAGCCCACCTTGCCGTGGATTGCGGGCGCGGTCAGACCCTTGGCGCCCTTGTCGAGGATGAAGCCGCGAATCTCCCCCGCGTCATCCTTGGCCCAGACCACGAAGACGTCGGCGATCGGGCTGTTGCTGATCCACATCTTGTTGCCGGTGAGCGCATAGCCGCCGGGCACGGCTCGCGCCCGCGTGGTCATGCCGCCGGGGTCGGAGCCGTGGTTGGGCTCGGTCAGGCCGAAGCAGCCGATCCACTCTCCGCTGGCGAGCTTGGGCAGGTACTTCTGCTTCTGCGCTTCGGTGCCGAAGGTGAAAATGGGCACCATGACAAGCGAGCTCTGCACACTCATCATCGAGCGGTAGCCCGAGTCCACCCGCTCCACCTCGCGGGCGATGAGGCCATAGGCGACGTAATTCAACCCCGCTCCGCCATACGCCTCCGGAATGGTGGGGCCCAGCAGCCCGAGTGCCCCCATTTCGCGGAAGATGGACGGGTCGGTGGTCTCGTGGCGGAAGGCGCTTTGCACGCGCGGGACAAGCTGGCCCTGGCAATAGGCGTGCGCCGCATCGCGCAAGGCGCGCTCGTCGGCGCTGAGCTGAGCGTCGAGCCGCAGCGGGTCGTCCCAGTGAAACCGGGGTCTGGATGAAGCCATGCATCACTCCTTCATGCGGGATGAAATCAGGGTCAGATCATCTTAGGGCTTGCTCACGCACAACGCGTCCGCAGCCCGGTTCGGCATGCTCTTCCACAGCAGCCGGTACAGCCGCAACATGCCCCACAAAAACAGCAGGGGCAGCACCACGGTCTGCATCAGGAATACCGCGGCCAAGGTGATGAGATGGGACACGATATTGCCTGCCTTGGCCTGCAGGGTCTGCACCTGCTGGCCGATGTCCTGCGTCTGCGACCAAAGATGCCTGAGCTTGTCCAGCGTGCCGGGATCGGCGGTGGCAGGTGCGTCGGGAGCGGAGGCAGAGGTCATGCTGACGTCCGCCTGAGCCGCGGCATAGTCCCGCGCCATCAGCAGGCGGTAAGTCAACTCGCTGGCGAGAGACGCAGCCGGAACGCTCAGGCTGAGCGTCAGCAAGCCAACGGACAACCGCGCCAGCCATTGTGGCGTGCGCCGCTCTCGCTGAACAAACACGGCCCACGCCAGGAACAGGGCACTCAGGACCAAGGCCAGCGGCCAGGCGCTGAACGCATGGATCAGCACCTCCTGCATGGCAAATGACAACGTCGCGACCAGCATGACGGTGGAGAACTGCTCCACCAGGTCGTCCAGCGGGTCCAGCACAGCACCCGGCTGAACCGAGGCGCCAGCCCCGACCTGAAAACTCACCGATGCGCTCTTGACCACGCTGAGCACGCCATTGAGCGCACGCGCCGACGCATACGTCACCAGGGCGCGTTGCAGGCCGGACTCCACAGACCGATTTGCCGTGGTCTCCAATGGGCGCAGCCAGACCAGCGCCAGAACCAGTGCGAACACTCCCAGCATGACGGCTTTCCTTTGCTTGTTCTGCATGGTGCATCTCCTCAAAAGTCGCGCGACAACAAGCATAGGGGGTAGAGCCTGGTCTGCACTGCTTTGAAGTTGACGCGCTTTGCCGTGCAGTTCCAGCGCTGCAAAGCGCACGTACGGCAGACCGCTCTGGTACAAACCAGCAGCGGTTTGCGCTGCTGTCGGCGTTGACTTGCACGAAACTTGCTCCCCAGTTCCGCATCTCCTGTTCCACACCGTTCCATGGCGTCCTGGCATTCCCGTTTGCAGTTGCAGTTTTCACTCGAATCCGGGCGCACGGTGCTGCGGCATCAGCACGAAGGCGGGCTGCGTGCGCTGGCCAGCCATTACCCGGAGCAGGGCGCGGTGTGCCATCAGGTGCTGGTGCATCCCCCGGGCGGACTTGTGGGCGGCGACATCCTGGCGATCGACGCCAACGTGGGCGCGGGCGCGCATGCCCTGGTCACCACGCCGGGCGCGGGGCGCTTCTATCGCAGCACTGGCGCCCCTGCGCTGCAAACGCTGGACGCCCGGCTGGAGCCCGACGCGCGACTGGAATGGTTGCCGCTGGAAACCCTGGCCTACAACGATTGCCTGGGTGAAAACCGCAGCCGGTTTCATCTTGCCCGCGGCGCCGAACTCATCGCCTGGGACATGCTGGCGCTGGGCCTGCCCGCAGCAGACGCGGCGTTTCGATCCGGCCGCTTCACCCAGCACATCGAGCTCCCCGGTCTGTGGCTGGAGCGCGGCCATATCGCCGCGGACGACCAGGCGCTATTGCAAGGCCTCGGCGGCCTGCACCGCCACACTGCGCTGGCGACGCTGCTGTTTGCCGCGGGTAGTCCCATCGCCCCGGAACGCCGCGACGTGCTGCTCGATGCGGCGCGCGGCATCGCCGCCGCTGGTCACCCTGGGTTGCTGGCTGGTGCGACGGCTCCAAACCCGCAAGTCATCACCCTGCGCGTGTTGGCCCACCGGATCGAGCCCATCGCCGCGCTGTTGCGCGACGTCTGGACGGCGTGGCGGCATGAGGCATGGGATTTGCGCGCCTGCACGCCCCGCGTGTGGGCGACCTGAGTCCGGGCTCTTCTCAGCGCGGCGAAGCGCTCTGGCTGACGCTCCACCACTGCGCACGCACCGATTTGAGCTGCTTGTTGTGGTACATCGCGGCATCTGCCTGGCGCAGCAACATGTCGGCGTCAACACCGCCCGCGGGATAGCAGGCCACGCCCATGGTCATCCCCACCTGTGCCACCGCGGCCCCCGTCACCGAAAATGTTGTCTCGACGGCACGGTGGATGCGGGTGGCAACGGCCTGGATC
>JBAUTC010000256.1:0-1731 GCA_049582025.1 Thiomonas sp. | reverse complement strand
ATTAGGGTTATCCCTAATCGTTACGAAAGGCTCCCCATAAGGGAGAATCATCATGAGCACAGTCAAACAAATTCTTGTAAAACTGTTTTCACCTCTCGACGCGCAGCAGCAGGCCGAGCAGGCGTACCTCGCACAGGCGGTCGATGTCTGTGACCTTGAGCGCCGCATCCATGACATCGAGTACCGCGACGTGGCGATACTGGATTTTCCGGCGCAAGCAGGCCACACAGGAACGCCTTTGTGGAGGTCGCCGTGGTGATGGTCCGCGCCGCTGTGACCAGCGCCCCATCGTTCGTAGCGGTATCCCCGACAAGCGATTTGGCACCGTGTGTCCGTGTGACCAAAGATCTGCTGCGTATGCCGTTCGATGTGATGCGCGAGCAGTACGCGAGCGCGGTGCGTGCGGGCGTCATCGAGCGGTCCCTGCTGGGTGCCGCGCGATTTGAGCGCAAGGTGGCTTCCCTTGAACAGACCGTGCTGGGTTCCTGGGCGCGTCGGGACTGAGTCGCAACCCTGGCGTCGGCGCGGGTGAGTGCCGACGTCGCACATCCAGTTCCCAGCAGGGCGGGCTCAGACCGCCGGCGAAGGCAGCGCGATGACCGACTGGCTGTCGCCGGTTCCGCCACGGCGAGCGACATCAACGCGTCACCGGGCAGAATGCGCCGACCTCGGTCCGGAGTCAGGTTGCTCCATGACATGATGCGCGGTGTGTTCCTGACCGAGGTTAGACGGCGATTGCTGGAGAGGCGTGGACCATCACCGAATGAGAGGCAGGCGGCCCTTGATGGCCGAGGATGTCTGTCGTTCCTGCTCATCGCGATATTGCGTAGCAGGTCTGGTGGACATCGGGGGTGCGCTGGGACGCAGCCTGGGGTAATACAGCGTACAGCGCGATGCGTCGCCTCTCGGCCAGGAAACGCCTGAGCGCCCGTGAACGATGGGCAATCGAGCCCGGTTTAGTAGGCGACGCGGCGGGCCAGTCGCTCCGACTGCTCCACCGCTTCGGGATCGTCGAGCTCAATGGCGATCTGGCTGCAGACGGTTCGGCAGAGTTGTACCGCTTTTTCACTCTGCACCCTGTAAAGGACCACATTGCCTATTCGGCGCTTCGCGACGACACCGGCCTGATACAGGACCTTGAGGTGCTGCGACACGTTGGGTTGTGTCGAGCTGACTGCGTCCATGATCTCCGTCACGCTGCGCTCGCCGGTGCAGATGGCATTGAGGATGCGCAGGCGTACCGGCGTGGCCAACACAGCGAACAGCTCTGCAGCCGAATCAAAGACCCGTCCCATGTCCACCGAGAGGTCGTCTGTGGACCCTGGATTGACTAAGTTCGCGGAGTCTGGGAGGGTGTCTGTGTGTAGCATGGAACGGTTTGATTTTTGAACTTGCGCATAGTCAAAATTTACCACCTAAACAAACCGCCCGCGGCTGCCTAGCTTTCGGCGCCCCTGTGGCGAGAAAATTCGGCGAATTCGACATCTGCGACAAGTTCGTCCGCGGCGCCATGAAGCATGCGGGCTGGAACGGCGTGGAATAATTTGACAAGGAGTGCCCGGAGTGTGGCGGGCGGTGCCGTGGTGCGGCTAGCGGGGTGTAGGTCCCGTCGCCCGCCGATGTCAGCCATTGCGCGCTTGGCGACGAAAGGCCGTTGTCTGCGGCCAGGAAATTGATACCGCCAATCCGCCCAGCCCGGGGCTTTGTCCGGTCGTGACGGATGCACCGTGC
>JBAUTC010000255.1:0-2358 GCA_049582025.1 Thiomonas sp. | reverse complement strand
AGGTGCTGGCCGGGCCCATGCAAGTCGCCGGCATTCGGCAACCGACCCGCCTTGCCGGTCTGGCTTATGGCTCGGTGATGCCGATGCAATGGGGAGCAAAGGAGCGCCGTGTGGATTTCTACGATGTCAAGGGCGATGTGCAGGCGCTGTGCCGTGGCGCGGGTGAACTTCAGTGGTTGCCGACCGCGCATCCGGCCCTGCATCCGGGGCGTTGCGCGCAGGTGCATCTGAACGGCGCCTTCCTCGGCGTTGTGGGCGAATTGCATCCGCAGTTGGTGCAGCGCTATCAATTGCAGTTTGCTCCTGTCGTCTTCGAACTCGACGCCTCCTTGCTGCAGGTGCAGAAGACGCCTGCATTCGCTCCTATCAACCGTGTGCCCGCTGCGCAGCGCGATCTGGCATTTCAGGTTCCCGCAGCCGTCAATTACGCGCAAATGCGACAAGCAGTACAAATCACCATCCAGAACACGCCAGTTTGCGGCATCATTCGCGATGTGCAGCTTTTCGATGTGTTCAAGCCTGAAGAAGAGGCCGCGTCGCGCAGCATGGCGTTTCGTCTTCAGCTTCAGGACACGCAGACCCTGACGGACGAGCGTGTCGATGCGGCATGTCAAGCCCTGGTTGCTGCGGTGACGCAAGCGACCGGTGCGCAGCTCAGAAGTTGAACAACACAACAATATCAAGCGCCATCGGAGGGAGAGACATGGCACGCATCCAGATTGAATCAGTGCAGACGCCGACACTGACCAAGGCAGAACTTGCGGAGCAGCTCTACGAGTGCATTGGTCTCAACAAGCGCGAGTCCAAGGACATGGTGGATGCGTTTTTCGATCGCGTGCGCGACGCCTTGGCGCGCGGAGATGATGTCAAGCTCTCGGGATTCGGTCACTTCCAGTTGCGCGAGAAGGCGCAGCGACCCGGGCGCAATCCGCGCACCGGAGAGATTATTCCGATTGCCGCGCGACGGGTGGTCATTTTTCACGCCAGTCACAAGTTCAAGCATCAACTCCAGAATGCCGCACCGGCAGAGATGTCCGAAGAGGTGCATTGATTGCAGGAGTGGGCTGTGCACGGGGTCGCGTGTGATCTTGTCCATCGAGCGAACGGCTTTTTGCACTCAAATTGATGGGGAACGAAGGGAGAAACTCAATTTCTTCGCAATAAAGGGTGGGTGTTTTGAGTTTCTTCACCTGCGATACGGCAAAATTCCATACTAAGGCGACGTGGCGCCAGATCCAGTGAGAGGATCGAGCGTAAGTGCCGTCGCCGCCACACTCCCCAAACCACTTCCAACGCCATGAGCGCTGTACCCGCGTTACCGCCCATTCCCGCCAAGCGCTATTTCACCATCGGTGAAGTCAGCGAGCTCTGCGGCGTGAAATCGCACGTGCTGCGCTATTGGGAACAAGAGTTTGCGCAACTGCGCCCGATGAAGCGCCGTGGCAACCGCCGCTATTACCAGCACCACGAAGTGCTGTTGATTCGTCGCATCCGCGAACTGCTTTACGAGCAGGGCTTCACCATCAGCGGCGCACGCGCCAGGTTGGGTGGTGGTGCGGCAGACGAGGCGCAAGAATTCGGTGACATGCAGAACCACATGGATCAGCCAGAAGGGCAACAATTCCGCGCCTTGCAACCAATCGAGCATGTCAATGAACTACGTGCAGAACTGCTCGCCATCCGAAGAATTTTGATTGAGTCTTGAGGAATGGTGTAAGATTGCCTGCTTTGGTCGTCGGGGCGTAGCGCAGCCTGGTAGCGCACCTGCATGGGGTGCAGGGGGTCGGAGGTTCGAATCCTCTCGCCCCGACCAATAAATCCAGAAGCTTGTGAAGAAGGGGCAGCCTAAAAGCTGCCCTTTTTTTGCGCGAAAACCAGGGATGTCTGATTCTCGCCCTTCTATGAGCGTCAACAACAAGCCTCTTGGCGATCTGATTTCCAAGGGCAGCTCACCCGTTGAGTGCCAGCAGCCCCCTCCATGTGCAATGCTTCTACTGAATCGCCACGGGTTCTCAAGGCACTTGCGAACCGTTGGAAATGGCGCTTTCGAACCTTATCGGTGATAGGTCTCCAGAAGTGTTGTGGTGGCGCTTGGGGTTGTAGAACGTTCCAAATGCCGTTGAAGTCATCACCCTTGGCTGGTTCGTTGGTGAGTCCACCTTGGTGGTTGCATTGCCCGGTGTGAAACTCAGTCAATGAGCTGCCCGTCCTGGTGGAAGAACGGGTAGGGCCCGGGGGATTCGTCCACCGTCACGAGATGAGACACCAGGCCCTCGCCGGGCAGCCAGGCATGGATCTGGAAAGCGGGCGGCTCGAGGCGGTAGGCGGACGGCGCGTCCGGTCGGATGTCGAATGCGA
>JBAUTC010000254.1:0-2083 GCA_049582025.1 Thiomonas sp. | reverse complement strand
CCATTGAAGGCAAGGTTGGTATTGCGCGTGATCGGCTGGTACTGCTCATATTGATAGGTGACACGGTCATAGCGCAGGGTGCTGAACGGACTGACCTCGAAGCTCAGGCGCTGATAGCGGCCGTCTGTAGGGACCAAGGCGCTGTTGCGGCTGTCCCGCTGCCAACCGATGGTCAGGGGAACTCCGCTGGACGTTTTGCCGAACTGGTTGAGATAGGCGATGTAAGCCGCAGGTGCACCCGGAGACAGATCCAGCGTGTACCGTTCAAACCCGGCCCCGAAAAACACCCGGTCGACTTCCGTGAACGGAACGCCGAACTGCAGATTGAAGCCCGGCGTGACAATCTTGTAATTGCTGCCCTGACTGGTGTACGGCTGAATCGTGCGGTAGTAGGCATTCACCGTGCGGCTGATACCGTCCTCGGTGAAATACGGATTGGTACTCGATACCGACAGGGTCCGGTAGTAGGTCGATGTATTGAAGTTGACCGCGAGGTTGTTGCCGCTACCGAAGATGTTGTCCTGGCTGATGCCGGCATTGAACGACAGCTTGTTCGCGCTCGAAAAGCCCACACCGAGCGACAGGCTGCCGGTGGGTTTTTCCTCGACATTCATGTCGAGATCGACCTGGTCGTTGGTGCCCGGCACCTCACGCGGCTGAAGCGTCACGCCCTTGAAATAGCCGAGCCGATCAACCCGGTCGCGCGACAGCTTGATACGGTCGGAGTCGTACCAGGAGTCTTCGTACTGGCGGAATTCACGGCGGATGACTTCATCGCGCGTGCGGGTGTTGCCCGCGATGTCGATGTGGCGGACATAGATGCGCTTACCCGGATCCGCGGTGATGGTGAATGCAACCTGATCGGTCTGTCGATCAATCACAGGCTTGGCATCCACTCGAGCGAACGCATAACCGTAGACACCGAACTGGTTGCTGATGGCCTTGACGCTGTCGTTCAAGGTCTGGGCGCTATAGGTCTCGCCCGGTTTGAGCTTGACCAGCGCGCGAAACTCGTCGTCCTGACCGAGGTAATTGCCTGCCAGTTGATAGCCCGAGACCGTGAATTTCGGCCCTTCCTGGATGTTGACCGTGATGTAGATGCCGTCCTTGTCGGGCGAAAGCGCCACCTGCGTGGATTCGATACGGAAATCGAGATATCCGCGATCCTGGTAGTAGGAGCGCAGCGTCTCCAGGTCGGTATTGAGCTTGGCCTTGGAATATTGGTCGTCCTTGGTGTACCAACTCAGCCATCCCGGCGTGCTCAGAGAAAAAAGACCGAGCAGCGTACCTTCGCTGTACACCTTGTTGCCCACCACGTGAATCGCACGAATCTTGGCGATCTGTCCCTCAACCACAGTGAACAGCACATTGACACGGTTGCGCGGCAAGGGCGTGGTGGTGACATTCACCTCGGTATCGTAAAAGCCCTTGGCCAGATATTGCTGCTTGAGTTCCTGCACGGCCTGATCAATCAGGGCCTGGTCATACGGCCGTGCCTCGGCCAGACCGACGGCAGCCAACGCCGTCGTCAGTGCCTTTTTTTCGAACTCCTTGGTTCCCGAAAATTCGACACCGGCGATCGTCGGACGCTCTTCCACGACGATGGTCACAACATCATTGCCGGTCTCGATACGGACGTTCTTGAACAGACCGGTTGCGAACAAGGCCCGGATGGCCGCGGCGCCAGACTCTTGCGTGTAGGTCTCGCCCACTCGGAAGGGCAAATAGCTGAACACCGTGCCAGGCTCGGTTCTTTGCAGACCGTCAACCCGGATGTCCTTGATGGTGAACGATTCAGCTGCGTGTGCTTGCACGCCTGCAACAGCGATCACAACCGCCGTCGCACAACGAAGTGCGGGAGAAAACCTCAAATTGACCTCGAGCTGGATTAGTGCATCTGCCCGAGCAAGCGGGCCAGATCGTTGTAGAGGGCGATGGCCATCATCATGGCGATGACCGCGAGACCGCCTTGCTGCAGCCTTTCTTGCCAACGTTGCGAGACGCTGCGTCGGGTCAATCCCTCGTACGCATAATACAGGAGATGCCCCCCATCCAGAACGGGCAAAGGCAGCAAATTGAGCAC
>JBAUTC010000253.1:0-7305 GCA_049582025.1 Thiomonas sp. | reverse complement strand
GGTATGGACACAGCCGCCTGTTCGGCACCTTGCATCCGGAACTCTGCCTGGTCGTGCCGCTGAAGGACTATCTGCGCGACCGCGACGCAATCGACCAGCAGATCGAACGCATGCGGCGGGACATCCGGGCACAACGGGATGCCGAAGGGCTGTGAACTTTGGGGAGCCGCCGGGGGCGCGGGCGCCGAAAGCGCATCACGGGCGCAGCAGACCTGGCGAATTCCGCCCGCACTGACCGCCATCCGCGCCGCCCTGATTCTGGGCATCGTCTTCGGAGCCAGTCCCTGGAAGCCAGGGGTGAATATTAATGTTCGACATTAATACAGTGCGCTATCCATTGGATAATAAATAACATTTCTGCCTTAATCACCACTGGAGTCAAGGCGCATCAATCTGGATCCGCAACAGCGGAACGACACCCGCTGCCCCGATGTCCCACCCTGCTCCTGCCCGCTCCGGGGCATGATGTTCTGGCCCTGCCGCCCCCGCAGTGACAGCGCATCAGCGTGTTATTCGTCGCCATTTTTAAGCCGGGGGGCGCCGTCGCCGCAAGCGGCTATCCTTGGCGATGCATCATCAAGGAGTCAACGATGGCAGACGAACAAAAACCACCCGCCCCGCCCGGAGGAAAGAACAAACCCAAGATCGATCCTAAGGCGCAGGTTCACCTGGGATATTGGCTGTTGGCGATCTCCCTGTTGTTCCTGGTCCAGAGTCTGTGGGCGTCCTACAGCAATGTGCAGACCGTGCCGTACAGCGAGTTCCAGACCTATCTCAAGGATGGACGGATCAAGGACGTTGTGATCAGCGACCAGACCATCACCGGCACGCTGAAATCACCCGAGACCAATGGCAAGACGATGATCGTGGCGGTGCGTGTGGAACCACAGCTGTCCAGCGAGTTGCAGCAGTTCGGGGTCACGTATTCGCAGCAATACACCAATACCTGGCTGTCCAACATCCTGTCCTGGGTCTTGCCCGCGCTGGTGTTCGTCGGGGTGTGGTTTTTTCTGGTGCGCAAGTTTGCCGACAAGGCCGGCGGCATGGGCATGGGGGGCTTCATGTCCATCGGCAAGAGCCGCGCCAAGGTCTATATGGAAAACCGCACCGGTGTGACCTTCGCCGATGTGGCAGGGGTGGATGAGGCCAAGGCTGAGCTGGAGGAGGTGGTGGATTTCCTCAAGAATCCTGAAGAGCACAGCCGTCTTGGGGCGCGAGCGCCCAAGGGCGTGCTGCTGGTCGGGCCGCCGGGGGTTGGCAAGACCCTGCTGGCGCGCGCCGTGGCGGGAGAGGCGGGGGTGCCGTTCTATTCCATCAGCGGTTCGGAGTTCGTGGAAATGTTCGTCGGCGTGGGCGCAGCGCGGGTGCGCGACTTGTTCGAGCAGGCGAGGGAGAAGGCGCCCGCCATCATTTTCATCGACGAACTCGACGCGCTGGGGCGCGCCCGCGCTGCCGCGCCGTTTGGCGGCGGACATGATGAAAAGGAGCAGACGCTCAACCAGTTGCTGGTCGAGCTCGATGGCTTCGATTCCAGTTCATCCATCGTGATTCTCGCGGCGACCAACCGTCCGGAAATCCTCGACACCGCCCTGCTGCGCGCAGGACGCTTTGATCGTCAGGTGCTGGTGGAACGGCCGGACAAGATTGGCCGCGTGCAGATTCTCAAGGTGCATGTGGGCAAGGTTCACCTCGATCCGGCGGTCGATCTCGAGCAGGTCGCGGCGCTGACGCCGGGGTTTTCCGGCGCGGACCTGGCCAATCTGGTCAATGAGGCGGCCCTGCTCGCCACCCGCGAAAACGCGCAGGCTATCACCCTGTCGCATTTCACCCGCGCGGTCGAGCGCATCGTTGCCGGGCTGGAGAAGAAAAACCGCCTGCTCAACCCGAAGGAGCGTGACATCGTGGCGCATCACGAAATGGGGCACACACTGGTGGCCTTGAGCCTGCCCGGCAGCGACACGGTGCACAAGGTGTCCATCATTCCGCGTGGCATCGGTTCGCTCGGCTACACGATCCAGCGCCCAACTGAAGACCGGTATCTGATGACCCGCGAAGAGCTGCAAAACAAAATGACCGTGCTCATGGGCGGGCGTGCCGCAGAGCACCTCGTCTACGGGCATTGGTCCACCGGCGCCGCAGACGACCTGGCCAAAGTCACGGACATCGCCCGCAATATGGTGACCCGGTACGGCATGTCTGAAAAGCTCGGCGGCGTCAGCCTGGAGGAAAGCCATCAGTCAGTGCTGGGCACGCCCAGCTTTCCGCAACAGCATGAATACAGTGAGCAGACCGCGCGGGAAATCGATTGCGCGGTGCGCGATCTGGTGAAGGACGCGTTCAATCAGGCGCAAGACATCCTGCAGCAAAAGCGTGCCACGCTGGAGGAAGGCGCCCGCCAACTGCTGGAAAAGGAAACCCTGACCGAAGTGGAACTCAAGGCCCTGTTGCAAACGGCGCCCGCAGCGACGGCCTGAGGCACCCACAAAAAAACACCGCAGCCGGATGGACTGCGGGGTTTGGCTGGACGGATCCAGTTGGCGCGCTCAGGCGGGTTTGGAATGCAGCATCTTTGCCGGAACGGTGTGGCGTTCATAACGATCGATGCCGAGCCCGGCGGTACTGATCTCCGGTTTGCGATTGAGCACCAGATCGCTCACCACGCGGCCCGAGCCGCAGGCCATGGTCCAGCCCAGAGTGCCGTGGCCGGTGTTGAGGAACAGGTTGGCGTAGCGCGTGGCACCGACGATGGGGGTGCTGTCGGGCGTCATCGGGCGCAGTCCGGTCCAGAAATCCGCTGCGGCCAGATCGCCGCCGGGGAACAGGTCACGCGTGACCATCTCCAGCGTCTCGCGGCGACGCGGGTTGAGCCGCAGATCGAAGCCGCCCAACTCCGCCATGCCGCCGACGCGGATGCGATTGTCGAAGCGGGTGACGGCAATCTTGTAGGTCTCGTCCAGCACCGTGGAACGCGGTGCGAGCGTGTCGTCCACCAGCGGCACGGTGAGCGAATAGCCCTTGACCGGATAGACCGGGAGGTCGAGACCCAGCGGAGCGAGAAAGTCGCGGGTATAGCTGCCCAATGCCAGCACGTAACGGTCGGCGGTGAGCGTCTGGTCGCCGACCCGCACGCCGGTGATGCGCTGGCCATCGTTGGACAGCCCGCTGATGGTCTGACCGAAGCGGAAGTCCACGCCCAGGGCGCGGGCCATCTCGCCCAGGCGGGTGGTGAAGAGCTGGCAATCGCCGGTTTCGTCGTTGGGCAGGCGCAGGCCACCGACCAGCCGGTCACGGGCATGGGCCAGGCCGGGCTCGACGCTGGCGAGCTGGTCGCGGTCGAGCAGTTCATAGGGCACGCCGCATTCTTCGAGCACGCTCACGTCACGTTGCACCGCGTCGAGTTGTGCCTGGCTGCGGAAAACCTGCAAGGTGCCGCCAGTGCGCTGTTCGTAAGCGATGCCGGTCTCGGCGCGCAGCGCCTGCAGGCTGGTGCGGCTGTATTCGGCCAGACGCATCATGCGTTCCTTGTTGACCGTATAGCGCTCTGCGGTGCAGTTGCGCAGCATCTGCGCCATCCAGCGCAGTTGCCACAGGCTGCCGTCCGGCCGGATGGCCAGCGGAGCGTGGCGCTGGAACATCCATTTCAATCCCTTGAGGGGAATGCCGGGCGCGGCCCAGGGTGTGGAGTAACCGGGGGAAACCTGGCCGGCGTTGGCGTAGCTGGTCTCCATGGCGCAGGCGTTCTGCCGGTCGATGACGGTGACCTCCGCGCCGGACTTGGCGAGGTAGTACGCCGTCGTCGTTCCAATCACTCCAGCACCGAGAACAATGATTTTCATTGCAAATACCCTGTAAATATTCAATGAGCGAAATTTAGCCGGTCATATGCAAAAATTTTCCTTGTTTTCATGGTGCTTCACAGTGAAAATCACTGGAGCAACATCCTCTTTTGGTGCGCCAGCACGACATGTACGAACTCGACCGTATCGACCGCCGCATTCTGGACATTCTTCAGCGCGATGGCCGCATCTCCATGACCGAACTCGCGGGCGAAGTTGGCCTGTCGGCGTCGCCCTGCACCGAGCGTGTCAAACGCATGGAGCGGACAGGGGTGATCAGCGGTTACCACGCCCGCGTCAACCCGGAAGCGCTGGGAAAGACGCTGCTTGTGTACGTGGAAATCAAGCTCGCCACCAAGTCGGGCGACGTGTTCGAGACGGTGCGCAAGGAGTTGCTGCACATGCCCGAGGTGATGGAGTGCCATCTGGTGTCGGGCGGCTTTGACTATCTGGTGAAGTTCCGCCTGCGCGGCATGAAGGAATACCGCCACCTGCTGGGCGACATCCTCAAGCGCCTTCCCGTTTCCGCCGAATCGCACAGTTATGTGGTGATGGAGGAAATCAAGGAAAGCCTGTTTCTGGCAACCGATCGCTAACTTATTGGACTACGCATGATCACTCGTCTTCACGTCGGCTCCCGCCTGAGCGAGGCGGCGGTCGCCGCCGGCACCGTCTATCTCGCCGGGCAGGTGCCTGAACTCCACCCCGACGCTGACATGGAAGGGCAGACACGTGAGGTGCTCGGCCACATCGACCGTCTGCTGGCCGAGTGCGGCAGCAGCAAGCAGCATCTGCTGAGTGTGCAGATCTTTCTCGCGGATATTGCCGACATTGCGCAGATGAACGCCGTTTGGGACGCCTGGGTGGCGCCCGGCCACACGCCGCCGCGCGCCACGGTGCAGGCCAAGCTGGCCGATCCGCGCTGGCGCATCGAAGTCGTGGTGGTGGCGCGGCAGATCGCGGCGTAAGCCCGCCCCCTGCAGAGAGTCGGCATTCGCCGGAAAATGGCGCCATGCACTCTCTGAACAAAATCGCCTTGTCCATGCTCGACCTCGTCGCCGTCCGTGAAAACGGCACGGTCGGCGACGCCCTGCATATTGCCCTGCGCACAGCGCAACACGCCGAACGTCTCGGTTTCAAGCGTTACTGGCTGGCCGAACATCACAATCTTGCGGGGGTGGCCAGTTCGGCCACCGCGGTGCTGGTGGGCTACATCGCCGGCGGCACACAACGCATCCGCGTGGGGTCAGGTGGTGTCATGCTGCCCAATCATGCGCCGCTGGTGGTGGCCGAAGCCTTCGGCACCCTGACCGAGCTGTATCCCGATCGCATCGACCTCGGCCTGGGGCGCGCGCCCGGAACCGACCCGCTGACCATGCGCGCCCTGCGACGTGACCGCGTCGAACGCGAAGAGGACTTTCCCCGCGACGTTGCCGAACTCCAGCATCTGCTCGGTCCGGCGGAGCCCGGCCAACGCCTCGTGGCCGTGCCTGGTGCGGGCGCGCAGACGCCCATTTGGCTGCTCGGCTCCAGCCTGTTTTCGGCGCGGCTGGCCGCGCAGCGCGGTTTGCCCTACGCCTTTGCCTCGCATTTCGCGCCGCGCCTGTTGCACCAGGCGCTGGCCCTGTACCGGGAGGAATTCCGGCCGTCGCCCGCGCTGGACAAACCTTACGTCATCATCGGCGTTCCGCTGATCGCCGCACCCACCGACGACGAGGCGCAATTCCTTGCCAGCAGCACCTACCAGCGCGTGCTCGGCATTCTCACCGGCCAGCGCGGGCGGCTGCAGCCACCGGTCGCACATTATCTGGAGCAACTGCACCCGCAAGAGCGGGCAGCCATTCAGGACTTCCTCGCTGCCGCGGTGGTCGGCGGCCCCGACACCGTGCGCAAAGGCTTTGCCGCCTTGGCGGAGTCGACCCAGGCCGACGAATTCATGCTGGTTTGCGACGTGTTCGACGCCGAGCTGCGGCTCCGCTCGCTCGACATCGCGGCGCAGGCGATGCAATGAGCCAGTCAGCGCGGGCAATCCATCCTGCTCCGGTGTCCCAGCGCCTGGACAAATGGCTCTGGGCTGCGCGCTGGTTCAAGACCCGGGCGCTCGCTGCGGCGCAGTGCGATCTCGGCAGGGTGCTGGTCAACGGCTCCCCGGCCAAGCCGGCCAAAGACGTGCGGGTCGGCGATGTGCTCGTGGTCCAGCAGGAGCGAGGCAAGTCGGAGGTGGAGGTTCTGCGTGTCGGAGCCCAGCGCCAATCCGCACCATTGGCGCAGGCGCTGTACCGGGAAACCGAGGGCAGCCGCTTGGAGCGCGAACGGTTGTCGGAATTGTGCCGTCTGAGCCCTGAGCCGGAGGCGGTGCGGCATGGCCGCCCTAGCAAACTGGACAGACGGCAGTTGCAACGCCTGTGGGACGTCCCGGCGGATTGAGCACAATGCTGCATTGCTGCGGCGCAGCGCAACACCCTCCTTCGCCATGCCTCCAACCGCCCGACTCTATCCGCGTCACTCCCGCACCTTCAGACCCCTGGCCGGGGTGCGCATCATCAATCTGGCGCTGAATCTGCCGGGTCCGGCGGCCACTGCCCGGTTGCACGCGCTCGGCGCTGAGGTGGTGAAGATCGAACCGCCCGGCGGCGATCCGATGCTCCAGCTGTCGCCTGCGTTCTACCGCGCCATGCACAAGGGCATCCGGGTGCAGAGGCTGAATCTGAAAACTGCCGAAGGGCAGGCCACCCTGGACGCCCAGTTGCAGAGCAGTGACCTGCTTTTCACCGCCTTCCGCCCCGCGGCGCTCAAACGACTGGGGCTGGACAAGCGCAGTCTGGCCGCACGGCATGCGCAGCTCAGCGCGGTCTGCGTCGTCGGCTATCCGGGGGCGCAGGCGCACCTGCCGGGACATGACCTCACGTTTCAGGCCGAAGCCGGGTTGATCGATACCGCACATCTGCCGCCGACGCTCCTGGCCGACATGATGGGTGCCATGCTGGTCGTCGAGGCCGCCATGGGCGCCCTGCTTCAGGCGCGGTTGTGCGGCCGCGGCGTCCTAGTCGATGTCGCCTTGTCGGACGCCGCGGGTTTTGCCGCGATGCCGCGTGCGCTGGGCATCACGACAACCGGCAGTGTGCTCGGCGGCGCGCTGCCCGAATACGACGTGTATCGCTGCGCGGACGGGCTGGTGGCGATCGCTGCGCTGGAGCCGCATTTCAAACAGGCGCTCGCCCAGGCGGTACAGGGCGGCACGCGCCGTCACATCGCCCGCTGGTGCAAAACGCATGGCGCCGAGCAGCTCACGGTGTTGGCGCAGCAACATGATCTGCCGCTCTGGGCGTGGGCGACGTGAGCGCCGCGTCGTCGCCCGAGCAGGACCTCACGCCGCAGATGCGCGAGTTGCTGCAGCGCATTGTCCGCGTCGGGCAGGTGCCGTTGCACCAGCTTGATCCCACGCAGGCGCGCACAGCGTATGCCCGCA